>CAYOYT010000094.1:0-1627 GCA_964408245.1 uncultured Dongia sp.
GCCATATCGTGCTCTGTTCGTAAAGAAGGCTTCGTTAGCAATGCGCGCTCTACTGCAATATCGAGTTCTGCAAGATCAATGGGTTTCGGAACATAGTCAGACGCGCCGCGCTGCATCGCCGCGACAGTCATTTCAAGATCGTGGAACGCGGTTACCATGATTACCGGCAAACCCGATCGCAGACCCTTCACTTCCGTAAGCAAATCGAGACCGCTTTTTTCCGGAAGCCTGATATCTGAAATGATGGCATCAATATTGCGTGAGTGCAGGAGCACGGCCAATGCGTCTTCTGCCGAGTGCGCAACGGATACGGTGTAACCCCGTTTCTGGTAGTGCGTCCTCAATGTTTGACAGATCGCCCTGTCGTCATCTACCACCAAAACATTCGCCATAGCTTTGCTCCTGAAATCAAGCATGGAGATTCGATGAATCGCTTATAGCAGCAATTTGCGCGCCACCTCGAAATTTCACTTGTGAATATTGCTAGTTGATGGCGCTGTTTTCACGACCTCTGGAAACCTTTAATTATAGATAGCGCGACAACACAATGAGCTTAGATAGAAAGTTGATCGTCACCGTGATACTGATTGCCTGCTCTGCGATCGCAGCAGTTTGCCTTGTCGCGTGGCGCTATTCGGCGAGCGCGGTACAGAGCGCTGAAGTCAAGCGCCTTACAGAGAGCGTAGGGCGCGACGCCAACCTACTTCAAAGCAAAATCAACATGATCAGGAGCGATGTCGCCATGCTCGCAGACGGGAGTGCGAGAGGCGCGTCTGAGGACACTATGCGGCCGACATTAGATGGGCTGCAGGCACTTGCCGATCAGCTCGATGCACTGGTCAAAGAACGCCCAATGTATCGACAAGTGCGAATTGTTGTTGCGTCATCTACGGCTCCACGCGTGTTGCTGTCTGTTCGCTCGGATGGAATCGTACGCACCTCAATAGACCCAGCCGTGACCGGGTGGGACTCAGCGGCGCTGCTCTCTGAAAAGCAAGGAGTACGGCCATATCGCCCAAGAGCAGACTCTACAGCTGGCAGTGACAGTGCCGACAAGGTACTTCATTTAAGTGCAGCCATCCGCAACGAAATGAAGGAGGCTATCGGCGCTGTTTCAATTTTGGCGGACACTCGATTGCTTTTACAGGACTTTGCTCGTACGCCAAACGATATTGCGATGTGGATTGCCGATGCGGATGGAACCTATATTTTCGAGAGGAGAGCAAAAGAGAAGGCTGCTGACGCTGACACATTGTCTGGCAGGAATGTAATTAGCGACTTCGGACTTGCATCCTCGTGGGAACGCGTAGTGATGTCTCACCAAACTGATTATGCGATTGATATTCAGGGCAAAAAAACTCTACTTGCATTGAGTACAGTTCGAATTGAGCCAGTCGACGCTCCAGCGCAAGGCCATTTCTTGGTAGTCGGGGGTTCGACGGCATCAGTGAGCCTAGAGCATAGCCTCTATAGCGCCTGGGTCGCCCCTGCTATCATGGTGCTGGACATTGTCATTGCGATGTGCATCGTACTGTTTTTAGCTATTCGGAAGATTTACTCTCCGTTGCATCAACTACAGATGATCGCGAACCGGGTTGCAGATGGCGACCGGTCCGCTTGCTTTGAG
>CAYOYT010000094.1:1637-7981 GCA_964408245.1 uncultured Dongia sp.
CGCCAATGCCATTGCACGGATGGCGCGCCATTTAAAGCATGAAGGCTCGGTTTCCGAAAGGAATGCGATGGGACAGATGGCTTCTATGATCGCCCACGACATCCGCAACTCCTTGTCATCCGTAAAAATGAATCTGCAGATACTTGAGGAGCACCATAGAACGGTTGGCACAAAGCAAATTGGCAACTGTGAAATTGCACTGGGTCAGGTCAGATACATGGAGTCGGTTCTAAGTGACATGCTGACGTATGCCAAACCGGAGTCCGTTCGCTTTGACTGGGTAGACTTGGGGGATATCCTGCGCACAGCCGCGATTGCCTTACACCCAGAATCGTCAGCAAAGTCGATAGAACTTTCGTTTGATGGGAACGCGAAATTTCCAACGATTATGGGTGATGGCTCAAAACTGACCCAGGTCTTCCAGAACATTCTGTCGAACGCCGTTTTTGCCGCTCCAGAGTGGGGGCATGTCGTGGTTCGATGCACATGCATCATGCATCAATCAAAGCCTTCGGTAGAGATTAGGGTGAGCGATGACGGACCAGGAATTCCACCAAATTTGGCAAGCAAGGTATTTGATCCGTTTTTTTCGACAAACCCAAAGGGAACCGGTTTGGGGCTAGCCATCGTAAAGAAAATAGTAGAGCAGCACGACGGCAAAGTGTTTCTCGATTCAGGTTCTGAAGTCGGGGCTACAGTGGTTGTTATCCTCCCGTTAGACCAATCGGCAGAATCGAAAGAGGAAACGCAAACGCCGTGACCTAACCGGCCTTTGCCAGACATACCAGACAATGGTGTTGCATCAACTCGACCCTATGGCCGGTGGCATGTATGGTCACCTTCGTCCCGGCCGCATCGATTACCTCAAGTGATACTGATATCTGATCCAGCTCTGCCGCCTCTGCACTACAGCATTCATTGTGAGAGACTTCCGTAACGCATGCCGGATATCCGTTGATCTCTACAGGTCGCATACCTAACATATCTGCGGCCCTTGAATTGGCATCAACAATACTGTTCGTATCAAGATCGACGATAAACAGGGCACTGCCCAGTCCATTCATCACGGCCCGTAGCTTTGCCTGAGTCGTTCGAACCTCCCTCTCCTGAAACCTGTAGTCCGTCACATCTCGGCAAATAGAGAAGACGCCAATGACATCTTCATCGTTAGTCAGAGGCCCTCGGGTCGTTTCGAACATGCGGCGACCTCCGATGGTCGGCAGGCTCTCCTCTTCTGTTATCACATAGCCAGCGCGCATCGCACGCTCATCGTCCACCCATCGCTGTGTCAGCTCGCCACTCCCAAACACAGCATTGTCCGTCTTGCCGATAATTTCACTCACAGATTTCCCAATTGCCTTGGCGAAATTTCGGTTAGCAAAAAGGTATGTACCACTTTCCGATTTTGCGTATATCAAGTCTCTTGAACCTTCCGCCATAGCCTCCATTAGACGTAACACCCTGATTTTTTCTTCTTGCTCTTTTCGTTGACTTTCCAGGTGACGGATCTCATTCGAGTGATAAAAATAAACCGTCGTCGCGGCAGAAAAAATCAACACCA
Organism: uncultured Dongia sp.; assembly: GCA_964408245.1. Classification (GTDB taxonomy): domain Bacteria; phylum Pseudomonadota; class Alphaproteobacteria; order Dongiales; family Dongiaceae; genus Dongia. The sequence goes on from CAYOYT010000094.1 coordinate 3,199, forward strand.
GCAGTACTGTCAGCGCGATCAATAGATATTCTATTTGCGAATCTAAATAGAGTTCTTGTTTGTCGATTTTTGTTACCAAGTACCAAGGGGTATCTGGCACTCTTTTCACCACCCCTAATACAGGAACGCCTCTGTAGTCGACCCCTTCAAAGTATCCATCAACCACTCCCTCGCCACGTAGCACCTGCGCGGCGAGCAGGTCTGGGTGATCAACCGGAACCCTTAGGTCGAGTGCGGTATTTGCTCGATGGCGCAGCTCATTCAAGAACAGAACATGTTCACCATCACGCTCGAATAACAGCGTTTCCGCACTCACGCTCGGAATTGGCCAATACTGAATATACGGAAACAAAAAGCGAGACGGATCGATGCGCATTACCAGGATTACGCTGTCAGCGTAGTTGTCGCTCGTAAGGGGTACTGCAATATCCAAATAGATTGACTCGTCGGATCTATATAGATCCGACACCTGAGCAACGCCGAGCCTGGAAGTTCTTGAAATGAGATCCCTGATAGCTGGAATGTCATTGATTGAACCATTCTGGTCGTTGCTAGTGGACAAGGCGGCCCTTCCAGGCCCGACGATGGCCACCTCGACATACCTATCGTTCCCCCGGTACTTGGAAAGGCGAGTGCGAACGTAGGAACGCGACTCTGGGGAGCGCGACACAAGCCAATCTTTATAGGAAGTTACGAGGGAATCGTCATTTCGAACTGTCTCTGCGTCGGATTTTCGCTCGTTGAGCCATGCGGAAATTTGCCCAACCTTCAAGTCACCAATGGCCTGTAAGCGTTCAATGTCCGACTGGCGTTGGCTTCTCGCTTTACTTGCGCCGACAGACACGCCTACAAGTATGACCGCCAATGCCAAAGTCATATATAGTAGTACGACGCTTTTAATTCCCTTTGCCGGAGCGTGATTTGCAGTAGAAGACATATTTGATTTCAAATTGGAGCGGCTCTATTGACCCTAGATGAAGAACAAACTGAATCGCCCCGGCTTCAGTAGACGCTCTGTTGCCGGTTGAAATACTGCTTTTCGAACTCTACCGGAGAAAGGCCGTTTGCATTGCTGTGACGGCGTTTCGGGTTGTAGAAAAGTTCGATGTAATCGAATACATCCCGCCTTTCTTCGTTCCGGTCGAGATAGATTTTCCGCCGGACACGTTCTCGCTTGAGTAACTGGAAAAATCTCTCCGCGACTGCGTTGTCGTAGAAGTTACCACGCCGGCAAATGCTGGCCACCAGGTTGTGTGGCTTCAGGAAAGCCTGCCAATCATGACCGCTGAACTGGCTGCCCTGATCGGAGTGCACGATCACCGGCGCTTTCGGATTTCTTCTCCAGACGGCCATCATCAAGGCGTTGATGGCTAACTCTCGATCCAGCCGCGACTGCATCGACCAGCCAATGACCTGACGCGAGAAAAGGTCGAGTACAACGGCCAAATAGAGCCAGCCTTCGTGCGTGCGGATGTAGATGATGTCCGTGAAACACAGAGCCGTCTGGCGACATTAGGTGCCAAATGCCCCCGGTCGGCGACTTCTTTCATCGCTTCGATCTTGAATTCTTCAGGGTAACGCCCGCTGCTCACGACATCTCTTTTACGGGCCTTAGTGTAAAGCTTCGGAGTGCTCTGCAGGGGCGGGGGCGATTCATGTGGCCTAACAGGTTTCGCCACCCATGCGGCTGCTTTAGGGCGCTACACTGGATGCGCACTTCGATCCTTCCTCTGACCTTCGCAGATGCACGGCCCTGCTCATCGCCGTTGCGGTTATGGATCGCGCAGTCCATAATGCACTCATGGCACGACCCATCGAATTCGATCCGGACAAGGCGCGTGACAGGGCGCTACTGCTGTTCTGGACCAAGGGCTATCAGGCAACCTCGTTGCAGGACTTGCTCGATTCCCTCGGAATCAGCCGCAGCAGCCTATATGCCGCGTTTGGCGACAAGCGCTCACTGTTCGTCGATTGCCTCGATCTGTTCGCCGAGCGGACGCGGCAAGTCCTGCTGGATGTCGGCGAGGACAGGCCCGCCCTCGACGCTCTGCAAGTTTTTTTCGAGCGCCACCTGAATGGACCGGGGCGCGGCAAGGCTAGCCTGGGTTGCCTGCTGGTCAATACCATCCTCGAAATGGCTGGCGTCGACGACGACCTTGCCGATCGCGCCAGCCGGCATCTCGCGACGATGCAGGACCTGTTCGAGCAGTTCCTGCGGCAGGCAGGATGCGCACCGGATCAGGCGCGCGAGCTGGCCGGCATGCTGATGCTGCTGAACGAGGGAGTGCGCGTGGCAAGCCGCCGCCGCCTCGGCGCGCGCGATCAGCGCGAACCAATTGCGTCTGCCTTCCGCCTGCTGCGCCAGGAGATTGCACAGGCGACACAATGAACCTGTCCATGAATCCACTTCCAGACGAGAATTTGCCATGGCCTACCTGCGCATCTTGCTGATCGTTATCTTCCTGAGCATTGCCGCCTATACCGGTGTGGTCGCCCTGAACCACGGCATGGGCCTGCTTCCAGTGTTCTTCGGTGATATGGCGAAAATGGCTTGGCCCGGGCAATTCAACCTTGACTTCATGTGCATGCTGACGCTTGCGGGATTGTGGGTCGCGTGGCGACATGGGTTCAGCGGTCCGGGGCTGGCGCTGGGCCTTATGGCAGTTTTCGGCGGGGCGCTATTCCTCAGCGCCTATCTGTTTATCCAGAGCTTCTGCTGCGGCGGCGACGTGCGCGCCTTGCTGCTGGGAATCCACCGCGCGGAATCTTGACGGATCACGGGCCGGATCGCCATTCGCATCCACGAGAAAAGGAAGGTCGGCATGAGTCATTCAATACCGTTTGTGCGCACGCTGGACGAGGCCTTCGCCGATCTACCCGGCTACCCCTGGGGCGCGCGTTACCTCTCTGGCCTTCCCGTCCTCGGCGGCATGCGCCTGCATTATCTGGACGAAGGGCCGCGCGACGCACCGTCGACGTGGCTTTGCCTTCATGGCAACCCGGCCTGGAGCTACCTTTACCGGCACATGATTCCGGTCTTTCTCGCCGCAGGCCATCGGGTGATTGCGCCGGACATGCCCGGATTCGGCAAGAGCGACAAACCCCTGCACGAAGCACAGCACAGCTTCAGCTGGCACCGCCAGGTTCTGCTTGACCTGGTCGAGCACCTGGACCTGCGTAACATCAACCTCGTGGTCCAGGACTGGGGCGGCCTGCTTGGGCTTACGCTGCCAATGGAAGCGGCGCCACGCTATTGCGGCCTTCTGGTCATGAATACGGTGCTGGCGACAGGGGATACGCCCTTGCCGGAAGGCTTCGTGCAATGGCGTGCGATGTGCCGCAGCAAGCCCGAGTTTTCGATCGGGCGGCTGTTTGCCCGCGGCAACCCGCAGATGAGCGACGCCGAATGTGCCGCCTACGACGCCCCTTTCCGCGACGCAGATTATCGCGCTGCGACCCGGGCGTTCCCGGAGATGGTGCCTGCTGATGCCAACGCCGACGGCGCGGCGATTTCGCACCATGCACTTTCCTTCTGGTCTTCCGTATGGCAAGGACGGTCGATGATGGCGGTCGGCGTGCAGGACCCTGTATTCAATCCGCAGGTCATGGAACAGCTGCGCCGCTCGATTCGCGGCTGCCCTTCGCCGATGCTGATAGCTGATGGCGGACATTTTGTGCAGGAACACGGTGCAGTGATTGCGGCCGAGGCCGTAAGGAGTTTGACATAGCAAACTGCCGTCAAGCACCGCAGTAAAGACTCATCGAGGACTCTGAACGGCAGCTACGAGGCTGTAGTGTGATATTCCCAACCGAGAAAGCGGACTATCACCGCCGCGTCAGCCTGAAGGTCCGTTGGCCGCGCAACACCGGCTGTGCATCCGCGCCATCCTCACTGTCGGCTCAGGCCGAATAGCCGTCAGTCGCTACGACAAAAACCTAGTCAGTATCCGCCGGAGGGGCACAGTGCTTCTTCAAGTCTTCGAGGCTCGGCTGGTCATTTTCTTTGGGCACCGGTGGCGCCGTCGGGGGGGCGGTGTACTTCTCGAAGTACTTGGGGTTTAGCGTCATCACATGCTCGCGCAGGTGCATAGGGTAGGAGTACAGCCGCTGCGGCACGGCCGCGATTGTCCGCTTCCGTGCCTTAAGCTCTAACTCGTCGTCAGTGCCTTCGAATCCCGACAGGCGAAGAATTTGTCGCTGCATGGGCAGGATTGCCTCGCGCAGATGGTGCCGTTCCGCCGGAGGTGTGCAGTCCTTCTTCGATGAGATGGAGGCAATCCAGACAGCGAGTTCGGCAATGCGGGCGGCGGTCGTAAGGGAGGGTATAGAAATACTCGCTTCCGGAAATGAAATGCCCTGTATGCACGCGCCGATGGCATGTTGGATTGTTTGCGGTACTGGTTCGCTTCCAGTCCAATCTACCAAGAAATCGAATACCAAAGTCCGTCTCGTATCGGCCCTGCAGTTGATCTTTTCAATTTATCAACAGCGAGGTTACCTCAACGTTAAGGTCTTTGACGTCACTTGTCCGACGATGCGCAATTTCCCCGCCTGTATTCAATGAAATAGGGAGCATCTGTCATAGCTCAGAGGCATCTATTGCAGTCCTATCAAGCTCGCTAAAGTGGGGGGCGTCCGCTTCAGGTGAAAGGGCGTTGTGTTTTGCTGTAGCCATACTGAATAGCCGATGAGAAGAAACCACCTCAATCCGTTTGTCTCGCACAGGTATCGCACTCTGCGGGAAATTCGTTTTTCCAATCGGAGATCGACTTAACGTAAGCGG
>CAYOYT010000095.1:0-6074 GCA_964408245.1 uncultured Dongia sp.
GTCGTGCAGTATCCCATCCGCATGGGCGTCTATGACAAGCTTCAACCCATGCTTGCCAATTCGATAGGCTCGGCGGAAACAACGCTGCTGCGTGTCGTCACCGGCTATTCTGAATTCGTCAATGGCGGCAAGAAAGTGGTGCCGACATTCATCGACCGTGTGCAGGATGCACAGGGCTGGACTATTTATCGTCACGACGAGCGCAAATGCGACGGCTGCCAACTCAGCTCCTATGACGGCGCCCCGCCGCCAGAATTGCCCGATGATCGGCCGCAAGTACTCGACCCCACCAATGCTTATCAGATGGTCTCAATGATGGAAGGTGTCGTGCAGCGCGGCACGGCCTCGGCAGTGAAGGCAGTCGGCAAACCGTTAGCCGGAAAGACCGGTACCACCAATGATGGGCGCGATGTGTGGTTCATCGGCTTCTCACCGGACCTCGTTGCCGGTGTTTATCTCGGATTCGACCAGCCGCGATCGCTGGGGGCCAAGGCGACCGGCGGCCGTCTTTCTGCGCCGATCTTTCGCGACTTCATGATCGAGGCGCTCCAGGACAAGCCGGCGACGCCTTTCCGCATTCCACCTGGTGTGCGCTTAGTGAAGGTCAATGAGAAAACTGGCGAGCGCTGGGCCTCGGGTGATGCAGGCCTCGCCATCTGGGAAGCGTTCAAGCCCGGCACCGAACCCAGCGGCCAGCCGCAGATTATCGAAGGCTATGCCAATTACGGCCAGGATGCGGGCTATGGCTCGATTATTCCGACCGGTCCCTTCGGCAATCCTTACGGCAACCAGAATGTCTACAACGATGGTGGGACGACTATCATCGACTCAACCGGTGTTTATCCGGGTGGCCAGCAGCAACAACCAGCGTACGGCCAGCAACCGGCTTATGGGCAACCGGCCTATGGGCAACAGCCAGGCTATGGCCAGCAACAGGTCTACGGCCAGCAGCCCCAGCCTAATTACCAGCAGCAGCCACAATATCAGCAACAGCCGATAATCATTCCCCCGGGGCAGCCTGTGCCTGTGAATCCGGTGCCCGGTGCGATCCCGAACCAACAGCAATCGCCATATCCCGTGCAGCAACAGGCGCCGGTCCTGGTGCCGCCGCCCGCTGGCGGAGACGATTCAGGTCTATATTGAGATCAACAGTAGCTTTCGACACATGCCGTCGCGTAGATCTAAAATGATTTGCGCGGCAAAAAACTTAGCGGACGATGCCTGCAGCCGGGCAGTCGGTCGCCCACCGTCTTCGACTGCGATTTCAACGATTTGCCGGTAAAAGGTTGACCTTCCAGCCGACTGGCGGCATGTTCCGGCCCCGAACGCTCTATCCGGTAATTTGAGGCACGAACATGCGCGCTGAGATCGAGGCGGCGGCGGGGGAGATTCGGTCTTCCCTGGCCCTGCTGAGGAGGCATCTTTGACTGGGATAACGCGCTGCGTCGTCTCGACGAATTGAATGCCCTTTCCGAGGACCCAACCCTTTGGGATAAGCCTGAAAAAGCTCAGAAGGTGATGCGCGAGCGCACCCATCTGCAAAACTCGATCGACGGTTTCAAATCGCTGGAGCGCGAGCTCGACGATGCGCTGACCCTTGCCGAGCTCGGCGAGATGGAGGGCGACAATGCATCGATCGATGAAGCCGAAAAGCAGATCAAGGAACTGAAGGCCAAGGCCGCGCAGCGCGAGCTCGAAAGCTTGCTTTCGGGTGAAGCCGATCAAAACGATTGCTATCTCGAGGTTCATGCTGGCGCCGGTGGGACAGAGGCGCAGGATTGGGCACAGATTCTCTTGCGGATGTATATGCGCTGGGCCGAACAGCATGGCTATAAGGTCGAATGGTTGGAAGAAAGCGCCGGGGAAGAAGCTGGCCTCAAATCCGCCACCATTGAGATCAAGGGCTCCAACGCCTATGGCTGGCTAAAATCCGAAAGCGGTGTGCATCGCTTGGTGCGTATATCGCCCTTCGATTCCAACGCGCGGCGCCACACATCGTTCAGCTCGGTTTGGGTGTATCCAGTGATCGACGACAGTATCGAGATCGAGATCCTCGACAAGGATCTGCGCATCGATACCTTCCGTGCCTCCGGCGCCGGCGGTCAGCACATCAACAAAACCGACAGCGCTATCCGCATTACCCATGAACCCACCGGTATCGTGGTCTCGTGCCAGGCTGACCGTTCGCAGCACCGCAACCGCGCCATGGCGATGGACATGCTGAAAGCGCGTCTTTACGAGTTTGAGCTTCGTAAGCGCGAGGAAAAAGCGCAGGCAATCGAAGCATCGAAGACCGATATCGGCTGGGGCCACCAGATTCGCTCTTATGTGCTGCAGCCTTATCAGATGATCAAGGATCTGCGTACGGGCGCCGAAACGAGCGATAGCCAAGGTGTGCTCGATGGCGATATCGATCTGTTCCTCTCGGCCTCTCTCGCCGCCAAAATTCATGGCGGGGAAGGGGAGAATGTGTGACCGAGACTCCGCGCGTTGTCGGCGTCTCGCTGGCGCGCGGGCACAATTTCTCTAAACGGCCGGCCTTCGAAATCCGGTTGCTGGCCGGTTTCGGGGTTGCCGGTGATGCGCATATGGGCGAGACGGTCAAGCATCGGAGTCGCGTCGCCAAGGACCCGACACAGCCCAATCTGCGTCAAGTTCATCTCATCCAGGCTGAGCTCTTCGATGAGCTTGCCAGCCGCGGTTTCAACGTGCAGCTGGGAGACATGGGCGAGAACATCGCGACGCGCGGGATCGACCTTCTGAACCTGCCACAAACGACGCGCCTCCATGTAGGACCCGCCGCAATCGTTGAGATTTCGGGCCTTCGCAATCCTTGTGTCCAGATCGATCGCTTTCAGAAAGGGTTGATGCATGCTGTGCTTGATCGGGACATTCATGGCAATCTCGTGCGCAAGGCCGGAATCATGGCAATCGTCATCCAGGGTGGCGATGTGCGGGCGGGAGATGGCATCGCCATTGAGCTGCCGCACGGGCCGGCGCGGCCGCTAACCCCCGTCTGAGTAGACCGGGTCTAGCGACAAGATCGATCTACGTGATAAAAATAAGATGGTTGCCTGGGCATTGCGGTTCATCGGCGGGAAAACAGATGGCGAACGCGGAGCATACGGATCTGTTGACGGCGACGCGGGAGACGTTCGTCGAGCATGTGGACGACCTCACTGACGCCGGTCTGGTCCCGCGCAAATGCTACAGTTATTGGTCCAGCCTGTGCGATCGGGCTGGCGGTATGCTGCCGCAGCGCACCATGATTGATCCTACCGATATCATCGGCCTATTACCCTATTTCCGGCTGGTCGATCTTTATGAGAACGACGTTCTCATACCCCGCTATCGGTTGGTTGGTACCAGCGGGCGCGATGTGATGGGAATTGAGGCCACCGGCAAGCGCTTCATCGATCTGTACGATACCGCCACCTATGAGGCGGGTATTGTGAGATATCGTCAGATCATCGAGCGACGCCTGCCGTTATATGTCCTCGGTCCTGTCGCTCTGGAGGGCCGCGGTTTCATAAGCACCGAGCGGTTGATGCTGCCGCTTGGCGACGCCACGGGCAAGGTCGTCGGCATATGCGGTGTCGCCGTGCCGGTGGCCGATGATAAATAGCGGCGATCGTAAAAGCGCAATTTTTGCCAAGTCCCGAATCGTGATTTGCCGGACTTTTCTTGGCTCACTAAGCTTCGGACCATCATGCTGGCGACAAAACTAACGCAAACCCCGCTGCTATCGGTCACGCTTTATCGCTGCGATACTGGTCAGGAGGCAAAACCTTACGCCGAGGAGCATGATTACTATTCCTTTGCCTTTGTACGTCGAGGCAGCTTCGGTTACATCAATCGCGGCCGGCACTTTGACATGGTGCCGGGAGCGTTTCTAATCGGACGCCCGGGCGAGGAATATATCTGTACGCACGATCATCATGATGGGGGCGATGAATGCTTGTGCTTCAAGCTTGTACCTGAACTGGTGGAGGAAATGGGTGGTAGCTGGCAGCACGGCGCTCTGGCGCCACGCGCCGATTTCATGGTGCTCGGCGAACTTGCCGATGCAACGGCGGCGGGGAAAACCGATCTGTCGCTTGAAGAGGTCGGGCTCGCCATCCTTACCAAGATAGCATACGTCGACCGCGATGACCGTCACGGTGACGAGCGCATCCGGGCCTGCGATCGCAAACGGATCGTCGATGCGGCGCATTGGATCGACACCCACGCCCATGAGGAAATTGATCTCGCGACGGCCGGGCAAGAGAGCGGGCTTTCCGCTTTTCACTTCTTGCGCCTTTTCGCCAGGATCGTCGGCGCTACCCCGCATCAATATCTCATTCGTGCGCGGTTGCGCCGTGCTGCGCGGCTTCTTGCCAGCAGCGAACAGCCTGTGACCGATATTGCTTACGAAATCGGTTTTGGCGATCTCTCCAATTTCGTGCGTACTTTCCATCGCGCCGCTGGTCTGTCACCGCGCGCGTTCCGGCGTCAAGCGCAAAGCAAGTGTCGCGCCGCCTGAAAAAACAACTGTCGCCATCCCACCGCAAGATCTTCCAAGAATCACACTTGTTCCTGGCCTAGCGTCAATCTCTCACCTTTTTGAAGCGGGGAAGATCATGTTCGATCATCTGGGTTTGCATGTAACTGACGTGGCAGCGAGCATTGCTTTCTACCAAGCTGTGATGGCGCCCTTGGGTGCCACAATCTGTTCGCAGGATGAAAATGGCGCCGGGCTCGGCCGCAACGGCAATGCGGTACTATGGCTTTATGCCCATAAAGGTGCCAAGGGGCCGGGCACACATGTCTGTTTTGCAGCATCCGACCGCAAGGCAGTGGAGAAATTCCACGCCGCGGGCCTGAAGGCCGGCGGCAAGGATAATGGTGGCGCGGGTCTGCGCACCGATTATAGCCCGACTTATTTCGCCGCTTTCCTCATCGACCCCGACGGTAACAATGTCGAAGCCGTCTATATGGGCGCTTGACGCAAACTTGCACTCCGGCAGGATGATATGCAGTCCCATTCTGCCGGAGATTTTTCAACAATGCCGATCACGAAGGGCTACAAGCAGCTGCTCGACGAAGCAAATGCCGCGATCGATGCGATAGAGCCAGCAACGGCACTTATCGATCTTGGCAATCAGGAAGTTGTCTTCGTCGATCTCCGGGATCCGCGCGAGCTAGAGCGCGAGGGTAAGATTCCCGGCGCCTTCCACTGTCCACGAGGGCTGCTGGAATTCTGGATCGACCCGGAAAGCCCCTATCACAAACCAATCTTCGCCGAAGCTAAACGCTTCGTCTTCTATTGCGCCAGCGGCTGGCGCTCGGCTCTCGCCACCCAGACCGCGCTGGAAATGGGCCTCTCGCCGGTGGCGCATCTGAAGGGCGGCTTCACTGCCTGGAAGAATGCGGCCGGTCCGGTGGAGACTTCCTATAAGTGTTAGCGCGTGCGAGGACTATTATGTCCTTTTTCTTGTACTGAGTCGTCCCGATCTTGGCATAACCGCAGCGCTGTGCGACCGCCAGCGATGGCATGTTAGCTGGATCGATGATGCATATCGTCTGTTTGCCAGGAAAGCGTTGGTCAGCCCAGTGGGTTGCGGCTTGCACGGCTTCGGTGGCGAGGCCCCGGCCGTGAAACTCGGGCGCCAAGACCCAGCCCCCTTCGCGCTCGTCCTCACCCTCGGCAACCGCGCCTGGCCAGGCGATAGTGCGTTTAAAATCGGCAAACCCGCCTTCGCCAACCAACCGGCCGCTTTCCTTTTCAACGATGGCCCAGAAGCCATAACCCATCAGAGCCCAATGCCCGGCATAGCGCATCATGCGCGCCCAACTTTCCTCCCAGGTAGATGGGTGGCCGATGAAGCGAGTTACCGCGGGATCAGCCCAGATGGCAGCAGCCCTTGAGAAATCGTCGGCACGATGTCCGCGCATGATCAGGCGCGGCGTCTCTAGAACGGGAATTTCACTCATCTTGCTCTCTCGTGCCATATGCCGCCCATCTACGATCTCGACCGCAAATTCGGCACGCCCATATTCGACAAGCGGTATCGGCGACAGCACCAGTATCGCGC
>CAYOYT010000095.1:6084-7972 GCA_964408245.1 uncultured Dongia sp.
TCGCGCCCACGCCTTGACGATCAAGTCCTTCGCCACCGATGCTGTAGCTGTCAGTAACGCCGTCTGCGTCGGCGGTAAGTCGGTTTTTCACTCGTTCGCCCATCACTCCGCAAGCGATGATTTAATTATTCTCGTTGTGCCAATGCACCACCACATCGCTCAAAAAATGAGCAAGGTGCTTGAGAGTGACGACATTTTAGGCGCCACTACGCTGGCCCAACCGGGGTTTTCGTTATGAATCAACAAATCTGAGACTGGCACGTTCATTGCTCTCCTGATGCTTCTTTGCAGCAAGCTAATCTAGCCAGGAGGGGATGCACGCATGGGCAGCAAGAGGGTCGGCAAGACGAGCGAAATGTCCAGTGCGCTCTGCAGGATGACACGGGGGATCGCCACCATGCTGGCCGTGCTGATGCCGACCATGGCTTTTGGGCAGGACCCAGTGCCAACGATCGACAAGGGTGACACAGCTTGGATGCTGACCTCCTCAGTTCTCGTTCTCCTGATGACTGTGCCGGGCTTGGCGCTTTTTTATGGCGGCCTCGTGCGCAAGAACAACGTACTGACGGTGCTGGCACAATCCTTGGCGGCGTGCTGTGTCATTTCTCTCGTCTGGTTCATCGCTGGCTATAGTCTCTCTTTTAGCGGTGATAACCCCTTCATCGGCGATTTCTCGAAGGCATTTCTTGCGGGTGTGGCACCCGACACGCTCTCCGGGACGATTCCCGAGACGGTATTCTTTTTCTTCCAAATGACTTTCGCCATCATCACGCCGGCGCTTATCACCGGTGCCTTTGCCGATCGTATGAAGTTCTCGGCGCTGCTGGTCTTCTACGTGTTGTGGTCGCTCATCGTTTATGCCCCGATCTGTCACATGGTCTGGGCCGGTTCCGGCTACTTCTTCAATCTCGGCGCCTTGGATTTTGCGGGTGGCACCGTCGTGCACATGGCCTCCGGCGTTTCTGGCCTTATCATCGCGCTGATGATCGGGCGCCGTCGCGGTCACGGCAAAGTGCCGTTCACGCCGCATAACCTCGTTTATTCGGTGATCGGCGTGGGTCTCCTCTGGGGCGGCTGGTACGGCTTCAATGCCGGTTCGGCTCTTTCGGCCGGTACCACGGCAGGGATGGCCGCCGTTACCACGCAGATCGCCGCTGCCGCCGCCGGTTGTGCCTGGGCCGCCGTTGAATGGTTGGCGCATAAGAAGGCCTCGGTTCTCGGCATCATTTCCGGCATCGTTGCAGGCCTCGTCGGCATCACGCCGGCCGCCGGCTTTGTGACGCCGGCAAGTGCGCTCATTATCGGCCTTTTCACGGGTGTCGTCTGCTTCTTTGCCTCGACCACGATTAAGAATAAGTTTGGCTATGACGATGCGCTGGATGCGTTTGGCATCCATGGCGTCGGTGGCACGCTGGGCGCTATTTTGACCGGCGTATTCGCGACGATGACGATTAAGGGCGGGGATGTTCCGGTCGGCGTCATTGACGGCAACATCGGTCAGCTTTGGATCCAGATCGAAGCTATCGTCGTCACTTTCCTGGTCGCGGGCATCGGTTCAGCCGTAATCTACAAGATTGTCGATCTTGTGATGGGGTGCCGTGTGGCAGAGGATATCGAGCGGGACGGTCTCGATCTCGGTCTCCATGGCGAGGCCGTGCAATAAGCGAGCTTTTGCCTCACGGCAAAAGTCCATAACGCCGCTTGAATAGGTTCATCGCGAAGACTCTCGCCAACCGGCGCACCCCTATGCGCCCGACGCAGCTACTCAGCGTTCGTAGCATCGGCTACATAGACTGGAGTAAGGGCAAAGTAGCGAGAAGAAAATGAGTACCAAGCCGTTCCTTGAGATTGTGGCATGAAGCCGCAACACCTTGCCGCCATGCTGCTA
>CAYOYT010000096.1:0-7964 GCA_964408245.1 uncultured Dongia sp.
GTCCAGCGTAAGATGATTTATACCGGCTATCTGCACCGCTCGCTGCCGCAGGGACCCGGCGCTCCCATGCCGCTGCAAAAGATCGACACCCCCTATTTGTTGGTGACGACGGGCGGCGGCGGCGATGGTGAAGATGTAGTCGACTGGGTCCTGCGCGCTTATGAGAACGACAAGCGCCTTCCCCATCCGGCGCTCCTCGTGCTGGGGCCGTTTATGCACTCTGACCGTCAGACAGAATTCCTGAATCGTGCTGCCAAGCTAGATATGGTTGAGGCAATCACGTTCGACGCGCAGATGGAACATGTCATGTCCCGTGCCATCGGTGTTGTCGCCATGGGCGGATACAACACCTTCTGCGAGATCGTGTCCTTCGATAAGCGCGCTCTCATTGTGCCGCGCACCAGGCCACGCATGGAACAGTTTATTCGCGCCGCCAAAGCTGAGGAGCTCGGTCTCGTCGGCGCGCTGGAAGATGATGGCGTTCGCGACTGGCGCAAGATGGCGACAGCGCTGCGGCAGCTGTCTCAGCAATCGTTGCCGTCAGACGTTGTCGTGCCCGGCCTCCTTGATGGTCTCAACAATGTCAATCGCTTGACGCAGCAAGCTCTTGAACGCGGTCGCCGCCCTGCTTCGCTGCGCCTTGCGCAACGCAAGCGCTGATCCGCGACACATTCCGTGACCGGTAAAATCCTCTTTCTGCTTAAGGGCTATCCGCGCCTTTCCGAGACCTTCATCGCTCAGGAAATCAAGGCGCTGGAAAGCCGCGGTATTTTGCTCGAGATCTGGAGCCTGCGCTTTCCCACCGATAAGTTCCGGCACCCTGTCCATGACGAGATCAAAGCCAAAGTTACTTATCTGCCGGAGTATCTCTATCAAGAACCGAAACGAGTCTGGCTTGGCGTGCTCAAGGCTGTGCGATGTGCCGGTTTTGGTCGCGCGCTGTGGCAATGGTTCAAGGATCTCCTGCGAGATCCGACACCCAATCGCGGCCGCCGCTTCGGTCAAGCCTGCGTGTTGGCAGCGGAAATGCCTCCTGATACAATTCGCGTCCATGCCCACTTCATGCACACGCCGGCGAGTGTTGCCTATTACGCTCATCTGATTGCTGGAACACCATGGTCCTGCTCGGCGCATGCCAAAGACATTTGGACCTCGCCCGACTGGGAAAAGTGCGAAAAACTCGCCAGTCTCGATTGGCTGGTAACTTGCACAGCCAGCGGTCACGCACATCTTGAGACGTTGGTCAACGACAAGACGAAAGTGGCGCTGGTCTATCATGGTCTTGATTTCCGGCGATTTCCGGAACCGACGGTACGTGCAGCTACAGCCGGTCCTGTCCAAATCCTCTCCGTCGGTCGCTTGGTCGAGAAGAAGGGCTATCCCACGCTGCTCGAGGCACTCGCCAAGCTGCCGCCAGCAAGCGACTGGCGGCTCACGCATATCGGTGGCGGTCCTCTCGATGGTGCGCTGAAGGCCCAGGCTCAGCAACTCGGTATCGCCGGCCGCATCGAATGGCTGGGAGCTTTGCCGCAAGAGCATGTGTTGGCGGCCTATCGCCGCGCCGATCTCTTCGTGCTTGCTGCGCAAATCGCCGCCGATGGCGATCGCGACGGTCTTCCCAATGTCCTGATGGAAGCGCAGAGCCAACGTCTGGCCTGCATCGCCACGCATATTTCCGGTATTCCGGAACTGATCCGTGACGGCGAGACGGGTTTGTTGGTGCCGCCGGAAAACGCCGCGGATCTATCGGCAGCGATTCAATCCCTCATCAGCGATCCGGCTAACAGGCAAAGGCTCGCAGATGCCGGCTTCCAGCGTCTGCGTGCACATTTTGCGATGGAGACAGGGATTAGCGATCTGGTCCGCAGGTTTGAGAAATAGCAAACTGTCGCCGCATAGAGTTTCTGTTAGGATCGAATTGATAGTCACGTGTTCTATGCGGTAGCGCACTCACACCCTTCATTTTAAACCCGAAAATCGCGGTATCGGCAAAGAGAGATGAGGCGATTTGGATGACAAGTCGAGCGCAAGCATTGCAGGCGCCTTTTTTGCGCTCAATCCGATGGCGCGATGATCATCGACCAAGCGACCAGTATCCTTTCAATTTGCCAATCTTCAACAATGTCGATTTTGAAATAGTTTTCACGCGGCCAGTGACAATCTTGGTCGGTGAGAATGCGACCGGCAAGTCAACTTTGCTCGAAGCGCTGGCAACGCTGGCTGGGTTTCACGCCGGTGGCGGCAGCCGCGATCACAATTACCGGGCTCCAGACAGCGAGCGCTCGGCTTTCGCCCATCATTTAAGAGCCTCATGGTTGCCAAAGATATCGCAAGGGTTTTTCTTTCGAGCCGATTCCTACATCAACCTCACAAACTATGTCGAAGATTTAGCGGTCGACTGGCCAGTTGTCCGCCAGCTTTACGGCGCGCGTCACCTCCATCACCAGAGCCATGGCGAATCATTTCTAGCCCTGTTCGAGAACCGTCTAAATGCGAGTGGCAAGGCGTTTTATCTCCTTGATGAGCCAGAAAGTGCCCTCTCTCCCGCGCGCCAGCTGTATCTGTTGCAACTTCTTCATGCTTGGGCCAAATCGGGCAAGATACAGATCGTGCTAGCGACCCATTCACCGCTGTTGATGGCTCTACCGGAAGCGACGTTGCTCCATCTGACGCAAGATGGCTTCGCTGAGGTTAACTTTCGCGCGACGCCACATTTTCAGACCATGGCGCGATTCTATGCCGACCCAGACGGTGTTGTCGCCGAAGCCTTGGCAGCGGATGGCGGCGGGGACGAAAGATTGCCATAGCACACTTTTGTCTGGACCCATTACGCTGCGCCCGGCACCATCCGGGCCATGAAAATCGCCTTTTATGCGCCGTTGAAGTCTCCCGATCACCCCGATCCATCCGGTGACCGCACCGTGGGGCGGCTCTTACTGGCGGCCTTGCGCAAAGCTGGCATCACGCCGGTCGTCGCCAGCAGTTTCCGCGCACGCGTTGCTGGCGATACGCTAGCGGAGCAGGAAAAGATCGCCGCGAAGGGTCATGCTATCGCCGACAAGCTGATCGCTAAGTATCAGAAGCTACCCAAGGCCGGGCGGCCGCAAGCTTGGTTTACCTATCATCTCTATTATAAGGCCGTGGATTGGATCGGGCCTCGGGTCGCGGCAGCGCTCGGTATTCCCTATCTTGTTACCGAAGCCAGTCATGCGCCAAAGCGCGCGACGGGCTCTTTCGCTTTCTCGCATGAGGCGGCCCAAGCGGCGATAAGCTCGGCCGCCGCGATCTTTTGCTTGAACCCTGCCGACAAGGAATGCCTTACCGGCGTCGTTGCTGCCGACAAACTGATCGATCTGCCGCCTTTTCTCGATATCCGCGCTTTTCTCGGCGCTCATGCCAACGAGCTGGACCGGGCGATAGGTCGAGTCAGGCTATCGCAGCATTATCGGCTCGATCTGGGCATACCCTGGCTACTCAGCGTTGCCATGATGCGCAAGGGTGACAAGCTCGCATCCTACCAGGCGCTGGCCGAAGCGCTACGTCACGTGAGGGGTGGTTATCAGCTCATGATCGTTGGTGACGGGCCAGCTCGAGCCGAGGTGGAGGCAGCTTTCGCGCCGATCGCCCAGCGTGTTGCGTGGGTAGGCCAGAAGCCGACTGCGGCACTGCCTGAAATCTATGCCAGCGCTGATCTTTTCGTCTGGCCGGCCATTAACGAGGCCTTTGGCATGGCGCTTTTGGAGGCACAGGTCTGCGGCACGCCAGTCATCGCCGGTGCCTCCGGCGGTGTCCCTGCCATCGTTGCCGATGGTGAGACCGGTTGGCTTTCGGCGCCAGGTGATACCGCCGCCTTCGCTGCCGATGTCGATTTCGCGCTCGAGCGGGCATTAGCGCCGATTCGCCTTGTCACCGCGGCTCGGGCTCGGAAGTTCCACGATATCGCTGCCGCAGCCGAAACATTGAAAGCGACGATTATCAAGGTCATGGGCGAGAAGGTGCCGGCATGAGTATACGCTGCGCCATCATCCGTCATGCGCCGACGCAATGGAATGCCGAGAAGCGCTTGCAAGGTCGCACCGATATCGGCCTTGGCGCTCAAGGCCGCATTGTTGCGGCAAGCTGGGTAGCGCCTGCCGCTTGGCGGAGCTGGCGCGTGCTGAGTAGTCCCTTGGTTCGGGCGCGCGAGACAGCGGCGATCCTTTTTCCCACCACACCGGCCGAAATCGAACCCGCGCTGGTGGAGATGAGCTTTGGCGATTGGGAGGGATTTACACTGGAAACGCTGCGCGGCGCGCCTGGGTCGGATGCAGAAAGCCGCGAAGCGATGGGGCTCGACTTCCGGGCGCCCAACGGCGAAAGTCCACGCGATGTGCAGCAGCGATTGCTGCCATTGCTGACGCGCCTGGCCGAAGAGGGGCAGGATGCCGTGCTGATTAGCCACAAGGCCGTGCAACGCGCTCTTTACGCCCTTGCCAGCGGCTGGCAGATGACGGAAAAACCGACCACCAAGCTGAAGGACGGCCAGGCGCATCTCTTCGACCTTGCCGACGACGGCAACCCGTCGGTGACGGAGCTCAATATCGATTTGGGAATACATGGCTGAAACGTTTCGTATCGCTCTCTATGTGCAACATCTGCTCGGCATTGGGCATTTGAGGCGGGTCGCTGCGCTGGCATCAGCGCTTGCTGATGCCGGCGCCGATGTGCTGGTGCTGTCTGGCGGCGTCAAGGTCGACGGTGTCGATTTCGGTCAGGCGCGGATCACACAATTGCCGCCATGCCTGGCGGCGGATTCGGTTTTCTCGGCGCTGCTCGACGAAAACGGTCGCAGCATTGACAGCGCATGGAAGGATCGCCGTCGCGAATTGCTGCTGAAGGAAACGGGCGCGTTCAAACCGGACGCGTTGGTCATCGAAATGTATCCGTTTGGGCGCCGTCAGTTTCGCTTCGAATTGTTGCCGCTGCTTTACTGGGCGCAAAATGCCAAACTCCTGGTAGTAAGTTCGGTGCGCGATATCCTTGTTGATAAGGGTCGCGACGACCGCGTGCTGGAGGCGGCGGATCTGGTGCGGCGCTATTTCGATTTGGTGCTGGTTCATGGTGACCCACGCCTTGTGCCGTTCGAACGCACTTTTCCGCGGGCTGGTGCCATTGCCGGTAAACTGCACTACACGGGCTATGTCGTGGAGAAGCCGTCGGTCGCCGGCGCCGCAGATCGCAGCAACGGTGAGGTACTGGTCTCCGCCGGCGGCGGTGCCGTGGGTGGACCACTCTTCAAGCTCGCGCTGGCGGCCCGACGCCTCTCTGCTCTTAAAGAGCGGCGCTGGCGCTTCGTTGCCGGCCGCAATCTGCCTGAGGCCGATTTTGCGCTGCTGGAGGAAGCCGCGCGAATCGATCCCGGCATTGCGGTCGACCGCTTCCGTGCTGATTTTGCCTCTCTGCTTGCTGCTTGCCATGTATCTCTCAGCCAAGGCGGCTACAACACGGTGATGGAATTACTGGCTCTGCGGACCCCAGCCGTGATCGTGCCCTTCGCGGACGGGCAGGAGAGCGAACAGGCTCTGCGTGCGACTCTGCTGGCCGAACGCGGTGCGCTTGACGTGTTGGGGGGTGATGGTCTCGATCCGGCTCTATTGGCGGCAACGCTGACGCGCCGCGCGCGCGGTGGGGCCCTTGCTATGGATCTCGATCTCGACGGGGCGCGGCATTCGGCTAACATCATTCTGGCCGAACTCCAGCGCAAAAGGGCTAATCATGACTGAAAAGCCGATGGCCGATTGGAGCGGCCTCACCCGTGAATGGGATCTGTGGCAACACGCCGGGCGCCGCCCAACTTTGTGGTGGCGCGATGACGATGCCGTCGACGTGACACCAGCTCTCGAGGAACTGCGGCGCATCGCTCGGGTGCCGCTGGCGCTGGCCGTCATCCCCATGGCCCCAGACCGGCCATTACAGGAGAGACTAGGGGCCTATCTCCATGACTGGCCTATGGCACGGGTGCTGCAACATGGCGTCGGCCATCTTAACCATGCCGGCGATAATGCCAAGAAAAGCGAGTTTCCAGCGACTCGCCCTGCGAGCGAAATTGAAATCGCGCTCGGCGTTGCCCGTAATTTCCTGGGTCAGGTCCTGGGACCAGCGGTTCTGCCAGTTCTCACACCCCCCTGGAATCGCATCGCTGTGCCAACGCTCGCTTTGCTGCCGCAACTCGGCTATCGGGGTGTGAGTCGGTTCGATGAATGGCCATATAACGGTCAAGTTGGGATAAAGCTGCCGATGGGACAATTTCCCGATTTCCGCGAGATTAACACCCAGATTGATGTCCTTGATTGGCGAGGGCATCGTGGCTTCGTAGGTGAAAAATCGGCGCTGGGCCTGTTGGTTGCACATCTGGCGGCGCGCCGGCTCGGCGCGCCGGCGGCTGATACTCCCAGTGGAATTCTGACCCACCATCTCGTTCACGATACCGCCACTTGGCGATTTCTCGAGAACCTGCAAGATTGGCTAGCCCAGCGGGGCGAGCTGGAGGTATTTCAAGATCCCCAGGATTTGTGGCCGTCGCCTTCTGGGCGGCGAAAGTAGGGATTAGAGGTTGGCGTTCCATGCTTGAGTTCCGGTATCCGCTCTCGGCATTGGTCAAGGATTACCTTTTGGGGGTTCTCGGCCTAGCCGCATCCGTTCAGATCTTGTCCACGACCGATACTGGCACCGGCATCTTCTGGTTCTTTTTGGGTCTTGCCGCGTTTTTTGTGATCGTCACGGGCAATGCCGCCAATCGACATGCGACACGCATCACGGTCGGTGAGGATGGCATCCGGTCGGGGCCGTGGATGTCTCGCTTCATCGCTTGGAAAGACCTCAAAGGGCTGAGTTTGCGTTTTTACGCGATACGATCGGTCTTAGGACGCAACAAGGGAGGCTGGATGACGTTGAAGCTGAAATCGGGGAATGGCAGCAGCATCAGTGTCGATTCCGATTTGCCACATTTCCAGAGTCTCGTTACCAAGGCAGCCCTCATCGCTAAAGAGAATGGCATCTTGGTCGATGCCTATACCGCGCATAATCTGTTGTCGCTGGGGATCGAGGTGCCGGCATGACCGACCTACTTTCCGTGCGCAATCTGGCCGTTGACTTCAGGCTCGAAGGCGGCGCCGTTCATGCTGTGCGCGGGGCTAGTTTTCGCGTGCCGGCGGGCAAGACCGTCGCTCTTGTGGGTGAGTCCGGCTCGGGCAAATCGGTCTGCGCCCAGGCGATCATGGGATTGCTGCCCAAATCCGCCATCCTCCGTTCCGGGGAAATCCTATTCGACCGGCGTGCTGGCAGCGGTGGCAATTGGGGGGAAAAGGGCGGCATCGTCGATATCGCCAAGCTCGACCGCAATGGGCCGGAGATGCGCGCCATTCGCGGCGGCTCGATCTCAATTATTTTTCAAGAGCCGATGACCTCGCTTTCGCCCGTTCATACGATTGGGCATCAAATCTCCGAAGCATTACATCTTCATTCCAGTCTGTCAGAGACGGAAGGGCGCGAGCGCGTCGCCGCCATGCTGCGTGCGGTCGGTTTCCCCGATCCTGAGCGCGCGCTTAAGATTTATCCTTTCGAGCTTTCCGGCGGTCTTCGCCAGCGCGCCATGATCGCCATGGCGTTGGTCTGCAAGCCGGCTCTCCTCATCGCCGATGAACCGACAACGGCACTCGACGTCACCATCCAAGCACAGATCCTCAAATTGATGTCAGATCTCCAATCTGAGCTCGGTATGGCGATGCTCATGATCACGCACGATCTTGGCGTCGTCGCCAACACGGCCGATGAAGTCGTGGTGATGTATCAGGGCGAGGTAATGGAATCAGGTTCGGTCGAGGATATCTTTCGTAACGCGGAGCATCCCTATCTCAAGGCGCTGTTCCATGCCGTGCCGCGCTTCGGCATGGAGCTGGTGTTCGGCCGCGAGCAGGCGCAAGAGA
>CAYOYT010000097.1:0-7956 GCA_964408245.1 uncultured Dongia sp.
GCGACATGTTCGCCAAGCTCAGCGCCCGAAACGGCTGCGCCGATCTTGAAACCGCTTGCTGTCTTCTGGATGTCCTTGGCGCCATTGACGCCCTTGATGTCGATCACCAGATCGGGGTCGATGAAACCGGTTCTCAGGCGCACCAGTAAATCGGTGCCGCCGGCGAGGATAAAGGCTTGGCCTTTCTCCTTAGCGAGCATTTGTGCCGCCGCCTTGAGGGTTGTGGGACGCTCGTATCTCATTCCTGGCTTCCTTTGGCATGGATGGCCCAATCGATCTACTCCGCGAAGGCCCTGTTGCACAATACCCCTATAAGCAAATGACCTCGCCGAATGGCCCCGACCACTTTGGGGGAATGCTGGGAACCCCTTGATTGCATGCCTAAGTTACTGCATGGCTTTCGTTAAACTCAAGAAGATGGGCACTTAGCTTTCGGGAAACGGCATGATCGTTCTGGTGATGGGGGTAAGCGGCAGCGGTAAGAGCACGATCGGGACTGCTTTGGCTCAGGCACTCGGCGCCGACTTCCTTGAAGCCGACGCGTTCCATTCCGCCGCGAGTATCGCCAAGATGACGAGAGGCGTGCCACTCGATGATGCCGATCGCTGGCCCTGGCTGGACGCAATCGCTGCCGCACTCGACCTTTCAGTAGCGAAAAACCGCTCTGCGGTCCTCGCCTGCTCCGCCCTGAAGAAAAGCTATCGCGAAAGATTGTTGCCTGCCGGTCGGCGCGGCGGCCATATCGTGTTCCTCAAAGGCGATCCGCGCCTCATCAGCGAAAGATTTTCCGGAAGAACCGGCCATTACATGCCGCCTACACTCCTACCCAGCCAGTTCGCCGCACTGGAACCACCCGCAGATGCCATTATCATCGACATCGCGCGGGAACCGACAGTGATTTTGGAAGAGATATTGGCAGCCTTAGCCAAATAGGGCAGTCCCTCTAATAAGCCAGGCGATTAGGACACCTTTTTCTGTCGCCCATAAACCAACAGCATCAGGATGATAACGGCGCCGTAGATGAGCTGGCGGCCGGCTTCGTCGATCTTCATCACTGACAGCATGGATTGTAACAACGTGATGAGGATGACGCCGGCAATGGTGCCGACATAGGACCCACGCCCGCCGAGAATATTAGTGCCACCAAGGACCACAGCCGCGACCGCGGGCAGCAGATAAGAATCGCCCATGCCCTGATAAGCTTTTGTCGAGTAACCAGCAAGCAGAATGCCCGCCGCAGGCCATAAGCGCATCGGCGCCATCGCTTCACGTCTCGATGCCCGCGCGGGCTCGCTTGGAGGGTTACGCGCAGGCAATGCGCGAAGCAGGTCTTCATAACGCAAAATGGCTGGCCACGACGCCGCAGCAGACCACCGTGATGGCGGGCGGCGTGCTGCCTAGCGAACTGATTAAGAGCGGCAACCAACCGGACGCTGTCTTCTGCTGCGACGATCTCTTGGCCCTGGGCGTGCTCTTCGAATGCCGACGCCGCAGTATTTAGGTGCCAGACGAGATGTCGATCATCGGCTTCAATAACCTTGAATTCACGGCGAGCACGGAGCCACCACTCGCCACGATGGTAACACCGCGTTACGAGATGGGCAAAATGGCTGCGGAAATCGTGCGCAATATTATTGAATTCGGAAAACGTCCGGACGACCCTAGAATCGATGTTGGCTTCAGATTGGAACTCCGCGGCAGGGTCAAGCGGTCAGCCTGATAATCCAAGATATTCCTAGAACCCAACCGTCAAGTTGATGTTAGCGAGCTGGGTGTCTCCATCCTGGCTCTCGAATTCTTCTGTGCGATAGGTAAAGCCAGCATCGAGCTTTATGCTGTTTGACCAAAACAACGAGACGCCAGCAACGAGATCGCCCACAAAATGTTCTTTTTCCACGCTGCGGCTGTCGCGCCAGGTATTACCGTCGAGAAAAATGTTGTGGGCCACCGCCCGACCTTGCGCGCCGACATAGAAATAGAAGCCGAATGGATCTTCGAGGTAATCAGCGTTGAAATAGCTGGTGCCGGAAAGCGAGGGGCGGATGCGGTTGGGGCCGTAATCCGCTTCGAGATTACGTCCGAAACGCAGCATCGAGCCGATTTCGCCATAGGTCATCACATTGCCGATTGTGATACCTGCTTCCGGAATGGCATCCACCGCGAAACCGGCGCCTAAAGGCTGAATAAAGCGATATTTGCGCTCATAGGTCAGCATAATAGCGGGTTCATTATGAAGCTGCCGGTCCCAACCGTTAGCCTCATCAACGCCGATGAATTGATGCCAATCGTTTTGCGTAGGTCGCCCCTGTGCTGCTGGTCCGACAATGCCAGCAAGTATCTCGAGATGGTCGAGCCGCCGCCGGTCAGTATCTTGGATGAGGCTCAAACCACCATAGGTCCAGCCAGCGTAGGGCCGATCATCGGGATTTGGATCTTCCGCGCCGGTATCATCCGGTGTGAAGATGCTCTGACCCAAAATGACTTGATACCGGCGCGAGACCTCGCTGCCGGTAGCGAAAATACCTATGTTGGAAAGACCGTCAAAAGGAGCCGCCCAGAAGCTCTCATTCTGAACATCTGGACCTAAGTAGGTGAATTCGAAGCCTTGCGTGTAGTAGCGATCCTCACCGAAGGCGACCGAGTCGTTCTCTTCAGTAAGTGTAATGCGCCCCGCATCGTCTGCCAGGGCAGGAGCTGCGATGAAGGCAAGGGCAAGCGGCAGTAGTTGGCGCCAGGGCGCTCGAATCTGATGAGGCATGATGTTTCCGAAAGGAAGCGAACCGGAGAGCTAGAACGCATATCTGCCGCCAAAGTTCCGTCGCACATCTGGTCTGGCCTCTAAAAGAAAAGGATGGCTGAGCATCAAGAATAAGTCACATCAATTCGGGACCTTAGATGGTCAAGGATTTTAGAGACGTATGGTGCGCTTTTCGCGCGCGGCACGCTTGGTCGCCTCGATGATACGCAGCGTATCGAGGCCATCCGCGAGACTAACGCGCGGACTTTGAGTGCAGAGCAGATCGCGCAATTCAGCGAGATAGATATCGTTGAGAATAAAACCATCTGGTAGCGACAAAGTGGTTGCATCCTTACCGGCGACATGCGTCACAAGACGGCCGGCCACAAAATCAAGTTCCATCCGGCCGCCGTCCCCGTCGACGCGGATGAAGCGATATGGCACACGGCGGAAGAGATCGAGATGAATGCTTGCAACGACATCGCCATACTTACTTTGGTGCTGCGTCACTATTTCCGCCACATCCTCAACATCAAGCTCCAACTCGCTTATGCGCACCGCGACAGCAGTCACTAATTGCGGCAAGTCGGCAATAGCACGCACTAAATCGATCTCGTGGCTGAGTTCCATCAAGGCACCGCCACCAAGTCCTGCTTGTGCAGTTACACTGCGGCGATAATCAGTGCCGGGGCGCCAATCGGGCAGATATTGCCCGACCTCAGCGCGGATTGTGTAGAGGCGTCCGATAGCGCCCGCGGCCAGTCGATCCTGCAATGTCATAAAAAGTGGATGGTAGCGCAGGCAATAGCCGACAACGATACGCACCTTGTCCTGCTTTTGTAGCGCCAGTAATGCGGCGCAATCAAACGGTTTCATGGCGAGCGGCTTTTCGATTAGGGTCGGCACGCCACACTCAACAAAGCGCACCGCCTGCTCGACATGCAAGGGAGCTGGTGTCGCAACAACACCAAGATCGGCCGGGATTTCGAGCGCAGAGGCAAGATCCGTAAAGCGCTCGTCGGCAATACTCTCCATTGCGATGGGCAAGCCCGCTCCACCAGCTCGCGCTACGACAGCGAGTTTAGCGTTTGGAAAAAGCTGTCGCAGATTCTTGAGATGCCGTGTCGCGATGCTGCCGGTCCCCGTAACGATGGCGCGCATCATGCCCTCGTGTGCCCGCATGTTGATCGCCCGGGCTTTAATTGCCCCAGTCTTTGTCTGGTAATGACGCCTCGCACGAAGGCTTCGAATCGGGCTGAAGCGGTGGTATCCGCTTCAACAAGCGAATGGCGGCTAAAGCGCGCTAGGCGCTGTTGTGGCGTGCCCTTTGGTTCGAGCATGCCCGCTTCTGTCGCTGCCACTAGCATGTCGAAGTCCGCGACTGAGCGCGGAAAATAGCAAACCTCGGCATCTTCGAGAATATCAGGATGGAGCAAGCTCGCCGAAGGAGCCCTTTCGGAATCGCCCCAGACCGGCACCACGACGGCACAATTTCCCAGCAGACCTTCTAGCGCTGCGAGCGTGTTGAAGCCGATGATCATGCGCGAACGCGCGCAGATTTCGGGTAGCGGTACATCCGTCAGAATTTCGATACCAAGTTGGTTTAGATCCGGACGAATGTTGCGTATATAGCCATCTTCATTGCCTTTCTTCATCTTAATAACAAAGTGGAGGCGCTGCTCTGGCGGCAGGGCCAATTGTCGTTCGGCTGCGGCAGAGAAGGATTGTAGCACGTCTCGAAAATTCACCGCAGCATACTGAACCTGGGTCGGATCGCCATAGGCCATCAGCGTCACATCTTTGCGCTCTGCGAGCGACGGCATATGATAGTCGCGCCAAGCATCGTAGCGTGGCCAACCAGTAGCGCAGATTTCGGCATCGCGCATAGCCGTCTGGCCTTCCATAAACTGGCGGCAAACCTCGGAGGCAACCGCGCAAGCGGCGCCGTTGAAATAGAAATTGCCGCTTTTGTAATTGTTGGCCACAAACTCTCGACCATGGCCAATGCCATAGCTTTCGCGCGAAAGGGCGACGAATGGAACGCTAAGCTTACGGCAAGCGAGGCGGAGGGCTTCGTCCTGCCAGTAATCGGTATTTGCGGCTAGAACTGCATCGATCGGATGCTTGGCAATCGCTACGCACAGAAAGCCAAGACCGAATGCCTCAAGCTGCGGCCGCAGCGAGGACAAATCGGTATTGAGGTCGTGCCAAAGATGTGCCTGACGGCGCCTGGTAGGCGCCACCCAAGCCTCTTGGGGCCATTTGACTGCGGTCGCGTTGATGCGTGGCAAATTCAAATCGGTCCGTTTATCGAGTTCCGCAAGATCCTTAGCAAACAATGCGCGTTCGAGACAAAGGATCGTTGGCCAGCCCGAGTTCATCGCTCCCCAGCAAATCTCTTCAGCCACCCGGCGGCCGGCGCGGGCGAACCCACCAGTCAAAGTCGCAAGCAATCGATTGGCAGCATACTTCAGGCCATCGATCCTCGATTCATGCAGGGCATTACTCATGAGACCCTATCAGTGAAAGCATTCTCTGAAAGATGTTGGAACCATCGTTGCTGCCATCGCCTTTGCGGCCAGGAACGATAAAGATCATTTATTTTCCCTTTTTCGCCTTAGATCTAAGATTGAGCAATCAGAAAGATCGTCGACAAGATTTTGTCGTAGCAACTAATAGCCCTATGCCCTCAAAGTATAAGCCATACGACCCGCTAGGGCGTCGGCAGAGGCGATCGCCGAAAAGACGCGCAGGCACAAGTTCATGTCAAGCCTCATCGCCCTTGTCCATCGTCAATTCGGCACGCGCCAACGCCCGAGCAAGCGCCAGATCCTCAGGCGTGTCGATATCGATGGCGACACGCCAAACCATCGGCCAAAATCGGTGACCTGGCCCATAAAAGCTCTTCGATTGCATAAGCGAGGCAACGCGCGCAAGCCAGATGGCGCCAGATGGGCAATAGACAGTTTCGAGATCCTGTGATCGTTTTGTCATTGCTTCCGGATGAAGCGGGCGTGGCGACCCGTCCTTACCGAGCGAAATTGCCCACCAGGGATTGAGGGGTCCGTAATCGGTGCAACTCAACAGGAAGTTGCTACTACCCGCCGCAAAGGCAGCAAGACACGCGCGAATATGGATCGCATCTCGCAGTGGACAGGTCGGGAGCAATTGCATCACTAGCTCGGCGGGTCGGCCACGGTAAGCCGCGAATTGCTCGAGCGCCTCGACGGTCGCAAGCGAAACGGGGGAATGATCGTCGCCGGTCTGCTCGCGCAGAAACGGCACTACTGCGCCGTGGGCACGAGCGATCGCAGCGATTTCTGAATCATCTGTGCTGACGAGAACGGTTTCGAAAAGGTTGCTTTTGCAGGCGGCCTCGATCGTCCAGGCAATGAGCGGCTTGCCAAGGAAATCGACAATATTTTTTCGGGGGATACGGCGTGAGCCACCCCGGGCTGGAATGACGGCGACGCTGTCTGGGATTATTTCGCTCACGACACGTCACGACCCCGCTCGATCATGTCGATAACGGCCAGCGTGCGCGGCAGATCGAAGCCCCACTCGCGCGACCGCACACCGTCGCAGAATTGTGCCAGCGTCGTACGGAAGGCAGTGAAAGAATCGGCGAAGGTGAGATGGGCAAAACCGGTCTCGCCATGCACGGTAAGGCTGATTGGCGCCGAAAGCGATCCCAATGCCGCGAATTGCGCGCTCAATCCCTCTGTCCGCCAGACGGCCGAGACCAGGCGCTCGTTGCCCTGTCCGACATTGGTGACCTCGTCGGCAGCGCGTGCTAGACCTAGAAGTTGCAGCGCAGGCTCGATCACATGGACAGCGTAGGTATCCCAATATTTCGGCGTCACACCGCGCACATGGCGGATGCGGCCGATCCGCGCCGCTTCTTCGGCGCCGGGCGTCATCTCGGCGGCCCAGGCAACTGCTGTGCCGGTAAAGATCTGCCCAGGATACTTTGCCGCCGAGAGCAGCCGGTCAGCAGCCTTGCGGCTCAGTGCCAGAGGCTTATCGATATAGACAGGGAAACCTGCTTCGAGAAACGGCAGAGCGAAGCGTGCGTGATTCTCGGCGTCGTCACGCGCTAGCAACAATCCGTCGACGGCGCCAATCATCTCTTCCGGCGTCGTGGAGATGTTGGGAATGAGGCTCGCCGCAGCGATATGCTGAGCCTCGGCTGTATCCTGCGTCCAGACATGCGTGACCTGGGCGCCAGGCAATCTATCTTCGGGAAAATGTTGCGCAGCAAGGTAAGCTGGGATGCTAGGGTAAGGACAAGTTGCCATAGCAGTCGCGTCATAGCCGTTACAAATCGCGGCCCAAGAAAAGGGATGGCCATTCCCTGGCGAACTGCCGATAATCCCTAAGCGCAGCGGCGCTGATTTCGTATTTGAAACAATCTGCGACATGTTACCGGTGCCGACCCACGCTTTTGCTGATTAGATAAACTTGAGCATTGCGGGCAAATGCGAATTCCTGTCAAATCCGGGTCTAATAACCCACTCAGATAAGAGTTTGTCAATGAACATCACCGCTGAGGTGGCTCGGCGAAAGCCGCCGGCCCATTTCGTGTTGGGATCGGTTCAGCTCGGCGCACAATATGGTAAATTGCGCAAATTCAGTTTGCCCAGCCATGACGAGGCCGTGGCGTTGATGCGGTTTGCAGCGTCGTGCGGTGTCACCGAATTCGACACCGCACGTAATTACGGCGAGGCGGAAATGCGGCTGGGCGCCGCCTTCGACCCGAATACGCATCCACTGCCCAAACTGGCGCGCATCGTTACCAAGCTCCATCCGATGCAGCATCTACCCAACAATTTGAGCGAGCAAGAAGCACGCGATGCAGTCGATAACAGTATCGCGGCATCGCGCGACGCATTGAGGCTCGAGCGGTTGCCCATTGTGATGCTGCATCTCGCTTATCTGCGCCACGCTTGGAAGGGTGCGGCTTGGACACGGCTTCTTGAGCTGAAGGAAGAAGGGGTCATCGGCGACTTAGGTCTGTCGGCGGTGACGCCGGAGGAAGCAATTGACTTCCTCGACGATCCACTCATCAGGCACATGCAGGTACCAATCAACATTCTCGACTCGCGCTGGAAGAAACTCAACGCCGCCGAAAAATTTGCGGCTAGGCCGGATGTTACGGTACATGCGCGCTCGATTTTTCTACAGGGCGTGCTGTTCAAGGGCGAGCCGACCTTCTGGCC
>CAYOYT010000098.1:0-3948 GCA_964408245.1 uncultured Dongia sp.
GCATGATATCGTTGCTGTCGATCGCGACGCTCGTGCCGATGAAGCTGACAGCGGAATAGGCGTTGGTTGAGGATTGCAAGTTGATTAGCTTTTCCAGATTCTTGTTCGATTGGATCTGCTGTTCCACCGTGGAGAAGGAGACAAGTTGCTGGGTGAACTGGGCTGTATCCATGGGCGATAGTGGGTCCTGGTTCTGTAACTGTGTTGTCAGTAGCGTTAGGAAATTGTTGTAATTTTCCGATAGATTCGCCGTGGCGTCCTTGGTCGTTGATGAGGCGTTGGCGGCCGCCGCCGCGTTACGTTCAGTAAGGGTCTGACTGATGCTAGGAATGTCCGCCACTTTCGTCTCCGATTAATTTGCTTTATGCCTGCACATCGACCAAGCCGTCTGCCGTATCGACGATCGCTATTCGCTCAGCGGCGGGTGCTTCCTCAGCGCCGTCGCCGCCATTGCTAAGTCCGTCACTCCCGGAGCCGTTTCCGTTACCGGAGCCAAACTCGCTAGCAAAAGATTCCGAATCTCCCCCTTGCAAACTGAAAGAGAGATCTCCCGGACCGGCTCTCAGTCCAGCATCTTGCAAGGTTCGTTCCAACGACTTCATATCTCGCTGGAGTAGTTCGAGCGTTGCCGGCCGTTCAACCACGATCGAGGCTTGGACATTGTTTTCCTCATCAATATTGAGTTTTAGATGGATGCGGCCGAGCTCGGATGGGGAAAGCTGAAGTGTGATACTGCCGTTCCCGTCACGAACCGAGCGCTGAATGCTGAGTGCCACCTGCTCATGAGCCGGCAAATTTTGCAGGTGTTGCCGCAGGTTGCCCACGAATTCACCGCGACGCGAAGCTGAACCCTGGCCAAGATGGAGATTCCAAGCCTGAAAACCCGCTGTGCCTCCAAGATCGCTCTCGAAACCGACTGGAATGACACCGTTGGTCACCGTAGTGCCGGCCAAGCTGGTCGTGCTGCTAGAGTAAACTCCGGTGGTTGGGGTGGAAGTCGCTGCTGGCTGTTGTGCGGCGGTGGCTTGCTGAGCGGTGGTCCCCGTGCCATTGGCATGATTTCGGCGCTGACCGCCTGTGTTCCGGCGAAATGAGGAGGCCGCGTCTTCGATCTGCTGTTCGCCGCGGGCCGCTATGGCGTTGATATGGCTTTTCGTCTGCGCGGCGGTATCATCGGCCGTATCGTTCAAAACGAGGATGGCGGAGAAAGTCACCGATTGACTGACAGCTATAGTGGCTGCGCCATTGTTAGGAGTTTCATCTGCAGGAAGTGCCGCAACATCGTTTGCTTCATTTAGCAAGCCTGTACCAATCGGCAAGGCAGCCGTAGCAGTTAATACTGCTGCTGTAGCGATTTCTTCTGGCAAAGCACCGGCCAGGTCCATTACTTCATTATGTGTGGTAGGCGCTGCAGACACGGCAGAGAAGTCGAATTCGGATGTTATCGACGTTTCATCTGCTACGGCAATCGGCGCGATAATAGATAATAAAGAAGCGCCCGACTCGTTCATATCGCCGCCATTGCTTTGTTTACCACAGTCGTCCCCATCGATCATCGCTTCCCGCTCGCTTTCTGACGCCTTGGTATCGGAAATGGGGTCGACCGCCTTATCGGCAGCGAATTTACTGATATCGCCTGATGATGCGTCGCCGTAGCCTGCTGAATGACTGACATGTGCTTGATATGCAATAAGTTTGGGTGGGTTTGCGCTGCTAGGACTTATAGACGCTGCACTTTCCCCATTCCAGCCTGCCTGCAGCTTCCTGTTAGCGTCGCGACGATCGACATTGGCTACGGACTTTTGCCGAAGATCGATTTGTTGCGTTGGGCAGTCATCGAAACGACGCCGCAGTGCATAAGTTTCCATCGGCTTCATCTGCAGCTGGTTTACGCCGGCAGCGTCAAACAACAAATTTGCGAAAGTGCCGTTACTGCCACTGTCTGCAGATCTCGCCTGACTGCCGTTGCCGATGAGGGCCAAGGCGAGATCAATCCGATTTGTTTCCATTTCTTATCCTTCAGGCCAGAAAATTTACCAGAGAGATCTGGTTAGTTGTGCCCATCACCGCGAAGATTGCTTGCAAATTCGTCTGAGCGATATCAAGCTTCGCTGCAACTTCATTCTTGTCGACGCTTTCGATCTTATCAGTCCCATCGGTATAGAGATTGATCGAGGTCTGATGTGACAAAGAGGTCGCAGAAATCACGGCATCGTTGACTGTGTTGTCAGCATGAAGCGCGCGAATGCCCGTTAAGGCCTCGTTGGTCAACTGGCGCGCGATGTCGATCTTTTCCTGATAGTGATCTAGGTCGTTCATCGCTGATTGCGCATAGCGAAAGGCGAGCTGCAATTTCTGAAACGCAGATTCATTGGCGGAAAACGTGCTGCGCAACGTCAATTGGTCGGCGATCGTGATCTTGCCGCGTTGCCAGGCATTGGCCGAATCATTCAGTTCCTGATGCTCGTTATAGATCGGCGCCAACGGGCCGTTGACGACGTTCGGCTGGATCACATTCATTTTTGTGCTAAGCACGATTCCCGGCATCGTCGATGTTAACGTAAATGCCCCAGTGCCGGTGGATCCGGCATTTGCTGTTACCGGCATCGTTGGAACGGCCGCGTTCACAAGTGCCGCCAGATTGATGGCGATTGCGTCCATGTCCCGTTCGTTACCGGTGGTCAGGTAACGAACGGTCCGTCCATTGACCGTCAGCTCATAGGCATCACCTTTGCGCCCAACGGGGCCAGAGAGGCTGACGGTATCAATCTGCGCCAGGGGACCAGCGGGAATATTGGCGACTGTCGTGGTCGTCGTTGGAGAGGCAGCGGTTTGGCCGACATCCGTCGTTAGAACAGCGGTGTAGGCAAAGGCAGTTCCCGGTGTGTTGGAGGTTAAAACAAGCTTGCTGCCTTTTACCGCGGCAGTGATACCAAGGCCGGCGGCGTTAATCAGGCCTGCGAATTTCTGAACCACCGATTGGGCATCATCAACCGACGTTGTGGTAACGGCGAAG
The DNA here is from genome assembly GCA_964408245.1 of uncultured Dongia sp. Taxonomy (GTDB): domain Bacteria; phylum Pseudomonadota; class Alphaproteobacteria; order Dongiales; family Dongiaceae; genus Dongia. The sequence continues at coordinate 3,017 of CAYOYT010000098.1, forward strand.
GGGCCACCAACAACCGGTACCGTGAAGTTCATTGTGTAGATGTCGCCAGAATCGCCAAACGGGCCGGGGAAAATGACCTCATCCGCTTGTGCGACAGGCTCGACTGTGCGTTGGGTCGTCCTGACGGTGGGCTGTGTCTGTACACCGCCGTGAGATTCGAAGGCCGTTGCTGAGCTAAGCTGAATTTGGCCATTGCCTGGCGCGGTCACCGCTACAGTAAACGGTGGCTGATAGGAATTGATCTTGTCGACCAGCTTGCCGACGATATCGTCCAGGCTCTTTTCTTCGCCAGTAGTGCGGTAAGTGATTGTCACCGGCAAAGTATTGTTCGGTGGATCCGTGATGGTCACGCTGTAGGCTTCATTAATCGTTCCAATGGGACCGGAAAGTTGTAAGCGATTAACTTGGGTTGCGCCGATGGGCACGTTCGGTTGCACCGTTGTCGCAATCGATGGCGTCGGATCGCTGCCGGTAATGACGATGCTGAAGGCCGTGCCGGGTGTCGTTGCCGTGACAGTCAAGCCGTTCGCATCTACGTCGCTCACCGTTACAACGCCTGTGAGCGGTGCCGAGCCGTTGATCGCGGTCCGCAGTTGATCGGCCAGTTCCTGTGCCGTCAGCGGGCCTGTAAGTGTGAAAGATTGAGCATTGATAGTAAAAGTCTCGGACTGCAATGCGCCGAGATAGTCGGCCGAGATCCGCACTTGCTGCACCATGGTGCCTGCAGCTAATTGCTGAACAGTCGATGAAGAGATCGCATTGGCACTGCCAGAGGGATCAGGAAGCTTATGAAGATCCACGACCGGCAGTTTATCATTGGCGGTCAGGCCACCAAACAGGTAGCGATCGTTGATCTGCTCGTTCAGCAGCGATTGAAGTTGGCTAAGAGCACCGTCCACCTGATTTACGATGGGCGAAATTTTACCCTGCTG
>CAYOYT010000098.1:3958-7852 GCA_964408245.1 uncultured Dongia sp.
TTGGTGATTGAAGCGCCTACGGTATACATGGCGCCCACCTCGGTGGCTGTGATGGTAATCTCGCTACCGACCGCGTGTGCTTTCGCGCGCATACCTGGTTCGGCGTTGATTTGATTGGCAAGATTGCTCGCTATATCGTCGAGGCTACCCTCTATACCCGCAGTGACGTATGAGAACAGTTTGCCGTCTACAGTGACCTTGTAGATGTCGCCGACATCACCGACATCTCCGTCAAGAACGATTTTGTCCTTCTGAGCAGTTAGTGGATCGCTGAGCGGACTGAGGAAAGCGCTATACATATCGCTTGCTAGCTTTTCCATACTGTTGAAGACGTTGTCATAGGCTTTGATATCTGGGCTCGCCGCCTTGATGGCATCGAGATAGCCTTGGCGACGCTGAATGTCGGCTCGAAGATCGAGCAGTCGCGAACCTTGAACGCCATAAGTCGTAAGATTAAGCGATTTTTTACCAGTGTTGAGCTGCTCGGTGAGTTGTGCCAGCGACGTCTGTAGGTTCTTGACGCCCGAAATATTGCTAAGATATGCAGCGTAAGAACTGTAGGCGTTGATGCTCATTGTGCTCTCCTTAGCCTTTACCGACTCACCGCGGCCTGCAGCGTGTCAAACAGCTGTTGCACAACGGTCAGCAGGCGCGCCGAAGCAGCATAGGCATTCTGCAGAACCTGAAGATTGGCGAGTTCCTCATCCAGATTAACGCCGACATCGGCCTGGTAACGCTGCTCGGTCTGTGCAAGGCTTTCCCCGTCAAACTTGGCTTGATCTGCAATCGATTTTGCATTGGCGATAGACGTGCCGACGATATTGACCATTATGCCTTTGTAAGACACGCCACTCAGGGTCAAGCCGGCAGCGACAAATGTACGGTCGGTGCTGTTGAGGGCGGTCACGACATCCGCTGCCGAGTTCTTTTTGAGCTGCTGTGTCCCGTTGAGCAGGTTTTCATTCACCTTGAAAGTGAACCGATCCGAGCCGGTGAAAAATCCACTTCTTAGTTCCGGCGTTTCGCCATTGACCAGCGTCTTGACCGAATAAGGGGTGTCGTTCGTAATACCGCTTAACTGGATGGCCCCGGCACCCGCAACGGCCATCACGCCAATCGTTGTATCACCGTTCACGAGGCCTGCTAATTTCGAGGCAATCGCGTCGAGGGTGACATCGTTCGTTTGGGCAGTATAGCTGTAAACCCGGCCATTAATATCTATCTCGAAGACGTCACCGGGTCGTAGATCTCCGGTCAGGCTGACTGTTGTGTATTGCGGTGAGGCGGGCTGCGCCGCGACTGGCGTTTGGTAGCCCCTTTCCATCCGGAGAGTCTGGCCCGCCGCGTCATAGACGGAGCTGAAAGTCGAGCCAGTTGTCGACGTCATCGCTTTCGCAATTTGGTCAAGTTGTGAACGCAGTTTGCGCAGGACCTCGGTGGTCGGATCGGCGCTGACCGGTACCGTTTTGCCGTTGTTATCCAGGCGAAAATCGATGAGAGCTCGTATCTTGCCGTCGCGGAAAAGGCTCTCGACTGGCGTCGTCGGATCTTCGGCGCGGAAGAGATTAATACCGTCAAAAGTAAACTTGGACGGCGGTCCGTCGACCAAGCTTAGGCCCGCCGGCGTAAAGAGCGCGATCGCGCCATTTTCTCGCTCGACAGTTCGCACATCGGCATATTCGGCGATCTGACGCACCAGCTTGTCGCGCTGATCGATCAGATCGTTTCTTTGTGCACCATTCTCGCTGGCCGAGCGTAGGCGAACATTAAGCTCGAAGACCTGCTCTAACAAACTGTTCAGTTTGTCGACGGATTGTGTTGTCTGATCTTTGATCTCGCTATCGAGAGAATCGACACCCGCCGCCACGCGGTTGACCTCTTCGGTTAGCTGCTGGCCATAGCGGATCACCGCGGTCTGCGCTGCTTTCGATTCCGGCGTCGCCTGCAATGCTTGCCAGGCAGCGGTGAACTGCGAAAAAAGGTTGGGAAGTGCTGCTTGATCGGAGTTTGTGCCCAAAAGCTGCTGGATCCGGGTCATCAACTCGTCTTGCGTGGCGCTAGTGCCGTTGCTGGCGATCAATGCCTCCATCTGCTTGCGCAGACTCTCGCTGACGGCGCTTGAGTAGGAGGAGATAGCGACGCCGCCGACCTGAGAATCCCCCAGCACCATCGATTCGCGGTTGAGCGACTTCTTGGTATAGTTCGGGTCGTTCACATGAGCGATGTTCGCGGATAGCACTTGGATGCTGGCCTGATTAACCCGAAGGCTGGCAACAGCTGCGTTGAGGGCGCCCGTCAGAGACATGACTGCCTATTCCATTTCACTAATCAGCTTAGCGCTTGATGTTGATGATATCTTGCAGCATCTCATCGGCGGTGGTGATGACGCGGGTATTTGCCGAATAAGCTCGCTGCGTGACGATCATCTTGGAGAACTCTTCGGCGATATCGACATTGGAACCCTCGACTGCCGAGCCGCGAAGCGTGCCTGCGCCGTTTTCGCCCGCACCGGCGAGGCGTGCTGAACCGCTATCGAACGTTTCGGTGAAGGCCTGTCCACTTTCGCGCTTCAGGGTGTTAGAGTCATAGAACTGGGCGATCGGTACTTTAAAGAAAACACGGCTACGACCGTTGTCATAATTGAGTTCGACGTCCCCGTTATCGCGGATATTGAGATCCTTGAAGATACCTTGCGGCACACCGTCTTGTGTAAAGCGGCGCACATCGATGTTGTTACCGGAAAACTGTGTGACGCCTTCTGTCGTCTGGAACCTGCCGAGGTTGAGCTCGATCGTTTGCGCCCCGACACCGTAATCGACCTGGAAGGTGATGATAGCATCAGCACTGGCGTTCTGAGCTGTCGGCGTCACAGCATTGCCGTTAATGTTGTAAGCATTGCTGATACCGACCAATTGGCCGGCGGTTGCCGCCGTGGCGCCGAACTGGACATCAATAAACGAGTTGGTGGACCCGTTGGCTGCGGAAACTGATGAGGTAAAAGATGTTCCGGCGTTGATCGCGGTGAGCTGGACTGTGCCGCCTAGCGCTGTTGCCGTGACACCTAAGGATGAGTTCGCGTTGATCAAGGCGGCGATGCCGATCGCAACGTCGTTTAGGCTGGTCTCGGTACCGTTGGCAACATAGGAGATCGTCTGAGAGCCAACATTAATGGTATAGGTATCGCCGATTTCGCCGGGGCCGACGGTACCGGAGATCGTAACAGTATCGACCTGAGCCGTTGGGAGGCCGTTGGCCACCGTGTTGACTGACGATGCCCCAGTCGCGCTGGCGAGGGTCAGTGTACCGACCGTCAGTGTATCGCTTACGGCGTTGGTGAAGGTGCCTTGCGCGGCATCGGCATTGATAAGGAGCGTGTTCGTGGCGCCTGGTGATGCTGTCACCGCGCCATTGACAAGCACGTTTGCATTGATCAGCGCAATGAGGCCGTCGCGTGCTGTTTGTGCCGTTTCGCCGCCGATGGTCGTGGCCGTGTAGGTAATGAGTGTACCGTTGATGGTCGCGCTGATCGTGTCGTTTTGGGCGAGGCCAGTGGGTGGAATAGTCACAGTATCCGTTTGCCCGGAGCCGCTGCCGCCGAGAGTTAGGAAGAAGGGCGTGCCACCGACATCGGCCGAGACATCAAAGGTAGTTGCTGTTAAGTTGCCAGCAGTCACCTGCGCCGAAAGACCCGGATTACCGTTGATGGCGGCGATAAGTGCCGAGCCGACCGTCGATTGTGTGTAGCCGCCGACAGGCGCCGTCACGGTCACGGAATTGGAGCCGATGGTAAAGGTCAAAGACTGACCAAAGGCGAGGCCGTCAGCAGGCAGAGTGATGGTGTCGACCTGTGAGACCGCCGGGACGTTCGCCGTGGTGTTAGCGACCGCCATCCCC
>CAYOYT010000099.1:0-7826 GCA_964408245.1 uncultured Dongia sp.
ACCGTGTCTTGGTCACCCTGGATCACAAGGCCGGAGGATGGGCAGGGAGCAAGGAAGGAAAAATCATAGATGTTGGCGGGTGGGGCGACGGAGATGAAACCTGAGATTTCCGGGCGGCGCATAAGCAGCTGCATACCAATCCAGGCACCGAAGGAGAAGCCCGCGATCCAGCATTGCGGCGCATTTGGGTTCCAGGTTTGTAGCCAGTCTAGTGCCGCCGCGGCATCCGAAAGCTCGCCCTCGCCACGGTCGAACTTGCCCTGAGAGCGGCCAACGCCCCGGAAATTGAAGCGCAGGACCGAAAAGCCGCGCTGCTGGAAGATCTGGTACAGGCTGTAGACAACCTTGTTGTTCATGGTGCCGCCATGCTGCGGATGCGGGTGCAGCATCAAAGCGATGGGAGCGTTCGGAGTACTCGCCTGCTGATAACGGCCTTCTAGCCGGCCGTCCGGCCCATTCATGATAATTTCAGGCATTTTTTTTCCAATAAACGATTTATATCAGCAGGATAGTGGTTAGATCGGTAACCGTAGAGAAAGCTTTAGTTGACACAGGTATATGGGAAACAACCGGCCGAACTCTTTTATTAGGCGATCAATACTTGATCGCTGTAGTCAGGCATATTATATCATCAACGGACAGTGATCCGAGCCTTTCTCCGCCCCGATAGTTGACTGTGTTAATCAGCTATTAGGCCGGAGCCTGCGGCGCGCTAATAAACACGATGGCGAATATGTTTTTCAAGAACATTGCGGCTGATCTTGATGCAATTAAGGCCCGAGACCCCGCAGCGCGGTCTCGGTTGATGGTGGCGCTTACCTATCCGTGTTTCCACGCCCTTCTGTTTCACCGCCTAGCGCGCCCAATCTATCTAGCCGGGTTTCCGACTTTTGCAAGAATTATTTCCCAATTCTCACGCTTTATTACTGGTATCGAGATCCATCCTGGCGCTCAGATTGGCAGACGCTTCTTTATCGATCACGGCATGGGTGTCGTCATTGGCGAAACCGCTATCGTTGGCGATGACGTGACACTCTATCACGATGTAACCTTGGGCGGCATTTCTCCCTCGATCAATTCGGCGGCTCAAGTCAATGTGAAGCGCCATCCGACATTGGAAGATGGCGTCATCATCGGCGCCGGAGCGCAGGTGTTAGGCGATATAATCGTGGGCAAAGGCGCTCGCGTCGGTAGCAATGCCGTTGTCATCAAATCCGTCCCGCAGAATTCTATCGCAGTTGGCGTGCCCGCCCGTATCGTCATGCCTAAGGAGTGCGGCAGTGAATTCGCGGCCTATGGTCAGCCGACTCAGGACCTGCCCGACCCTGTAGCGCGCGCTATCGAGGGATTGCTAGACCAGATCTCCCGCTTGCAGGCGCGCATTACTAGTTTGGAAACGGAGCGCGGCCATACGACCGTTGCTGCACCCATTGAGGAGAATGGCCATCAATCGGCCGATCGACAAATCACAAGCGGTGACGTTCGCCGCTTCGGCCGGAACTGATCAAGCTTTAGGAGACATGTTATGAGATTGAGCACAAAGGGCCGCTACGCTGTTATGGCGCTTGTCGACCTTGCGACTAATAGTCTGGGCAGGCCTGTATCTTTGGCCGATATTTCAGGCCGGCAGGAGATTTCACTATCCTATCTGGAGCAACTATTCGCAAAGCTGCGGCGCGCCGGTCTGGTGAAATCTGTGCGTGGGCCTGGCGGTGGCTATCTGCTGGCGCGGCCGGCGGAAGATACCCGCATTGCCGACGCAATCCTCGCTGTCGATGAACCGATCCGCGCTACGCGCTGCAAACCCAATACGGCGACCGGTTGTCATTCCGACAAATCACGCTGTCTTACCCATGATCTTTGGGAAGAGCTGTCACGGCAGATCCATCTATTCCTTAGCTCGGTGTCGCTCGCTGACGTGGTCGAGCGGCGCGTGCTGGGCACGGCGCACAAGGTTGACGGTACTGCCGCTGCAACGACGACCGGCAACAGCATTGCGTTGTCGCTGGATTCTACGGCGGCGGCGGCGGAGTAAACAGGCTGACAATGACACGTGGCGTTTACATGGATTGGAATGCGACCGCTCCGCTGCGCGCTTCTGCGTTGGCGGCGATGACGGTTGTATTGCAGGAAGTCGGCAATCCATCCTCCGTCCATGCCTTCGGTCGCCATGCCCGCGCCTGGGTCGATCATGCTCGCGATGCAGTCGCACGATTGATTGGTGGCCGCGCGCCGCTCGTGACTTTTACCTCAGGTGGCACGGAAGCGAACAATTTGGCGCTTCATGCGCGTCAGGGCCGCTCGCTCATCGTTAGTGCCATCGAGCATGAATCCGTGCTGCGTCCGGCGCGACTGGCTGGTGCCGAACTGGCGCGCGTTGGCCGCAATGGTGAGGTCGATGTGGCGCATCTTGCTTATCTCATCGATAAGACGGATCGCCCCGCTTTTGTCTCGGTGATGCTCGCCAATAACGAGACTGGCGTCATTCAGCCGGTCGCGGAGATCACGCGTATCGCCAAGTCGAAGGGTGCGCTCGTGCATTGCGACGCAATCCAGGCAGTTGGCCGTGTCCCCGTTGATATCGGTGAACTTGGGGTCGATTACCTGACGCTCTCCGCCCACAAGATCGGCGGCCCGCAAGGAGCGGGCGCATTGGTTCTCGGCGGCGACCTGCCGGTCGACCCCATTGTTCAAGGCGGGGGACAGGAACGCAACCGCCGCGGCGGTACCGAAAATGTAGCAGCCATCGCTGGCTTCGGCGCGGCGGCGGAAGAGGCAGTGAAACTGGCCGACACAGATGGCGTCGCCGCCCTACGCGATCATCTGGAAGAAAAACTCACGGACTTTGGCTTGCCAGTCACCATATTCGGACGTGGTGCGAAGCGCTTACCCAATACGAGCTGCTTTGCCAGCGGGGCCAAGACGGCGGAGACGTTGGTGATGGCACTGGATCTTGCTGGTATTGCCGTTTCAGCGGGCTCGGCTTGCTCGTCAGGCAAAGTGCGGCCCAGTCACGTCATATCGGCCATGGGATTCGACGCGGCGACCTCGGGCTCGGCAATTCGGGTCAGTCTCGGCTGGCAGAATTCAGCAGAAGACATAAATCAGTTTGTAGCAGCCTGGGCGCGCGTGCAGCGCGCTGGGCTGGCTCGTAGTAGCGACGCTGCGGATCCGCGGATCTCGGCAGCTTAAGTGAATGGAAGGGCAAGTTAGGACATGAATATCGCGAACCAGAATATAAAATCGGCAAACCAGGATAATCCTGGCGTCAATATACCGAAGATGCCGATCTATCTGGACTATCAGGCGACTACGCCCTGCGACCCGCGCGTGGTGGACGCGATGCTGCCGTATTTCACGGAGCATTTCGGCAATCCACATTCGCGCAATCATAAATACGGTTGGGACGCCGAGGCCGCGGTTGAGAAGGCGCGCGCACAGACCGCCAGCATCATCAAAGCCGATGAGAAGGAGATCATCTTCACTTCCGGCGCTACCGAATCCAATAACCTTGCTTTGAAAGGTGCGGCGCGATTCTACAAGGACAAGAAGAACCACATCATCACCACTAATACCGAGCATAAATGCGTGCTCGATTCCTGCAGGCATCTGGAGCAAGAGGGTTTTAACATCACCTATCTGCCGGTGCAGCAGAACGGTCTCATTAATCTTGACGACTTGCGCAATGCAATCACGCCGCAGACGGTGCTGGTTTCAATCATGGCGGTCAATAATGAGATCGGCGTTATTCAGCCCTTGGCCGCGATCGGTAAGATCTGTCGCGAGAAGAATGTGTTCTTCCACACCGACGCCGCGCAGGCAGTAGGTAAAATCCCGCTCGATGTCGATGCGATGAACATCGACATGCTGTCGATCTCGGGCCACAAGATTTACGGGCCGAAGGGTATCGGGGCGCTGTATGTTCGCCGCAAGCCGCGTGTGCGCCTCGAAGCGCTGATCCATGGTGGTGGCCAGGAGCGCGGCTTCCGTTCTGGCACGCTACCGACCCCGATGTGCGTGGGTCTCGGTGAAGCCTGTGCTATCGCCGAAAAGGAAATGGGCGCTGAGGCAGAGCGTTTGCAGAAATTACAGCAGCGTTTCCTCGACGGTGTCCGCGCCAAACTCGACGAGGTCTATCTCAACGGTGATGCCGAGCACCGAATCCCAGGTAACCTCAATCTGTCTTTCGCTCATGTCGAGGGTGAGGGTCTGATGATGGGAATCAAAGATTTATGCGTGTCATCGGGTTCTGCCTGCACGTCGGCTTCTTTAGAGCCGTCTTATGTGCTGCGGGCGCTTGGTGTCGAGATCGAGATGGCGCACACGTCGCTTCGTATCGGCATCGGCCGCTTCACAACGGAGCAGGAAGTGGATTACGCCGTCGAGCACATCGTTCAGGCGGTGCAGCGTCTGCGCGAAATGAGTCCGCTTTGGGAAATGTTCCAGGCCGGTATTGATATCAAATCGATCCAGTGGGCCGAGCACTAAGAGCTAGGCGCTGGGGAAAGATCATAAGGAGCACATCATGTATAGCGATAAAGTCGTCGATCACTACGAGAACCCACGCAATGTTGGCGGTTTTGGAAAGGAAGAGGCTGGCATCGGCACGGGCCTCGTCGGCGCCCCGGCCTGTGGCGACGTCATGAAGCTGCAGATCAAGGTCGGTGTCGATGGGCGCATTGAAGATGCGAAGTTCAAGACTTTTGGTTGCGGTTCCGCCATCGCATCGTCATCTCTCGCCACCGAATGGGTGAAAGGGAAGACGCTCGCGGAAGCGGAAACGATCAAGAACACCGAGATTGCGCAGCACCTCGCGCTGCCACCGGTTAAGATTCATTGCTCGGTCCTCGCTGAAGATGCGATCAAGGCGGCGATCAAGGATTACCGTGAGAAGTCAGGTATAGTTGAAAAGGCTGCGGAATGACTGAAGCGACCACAACAGCGCCGGCGAAGCCGAAGCGACCGAAGCCCACCGCGATCACCGTGACGCCAGCGGCCGCCGCGCGTGTACATGAGTTGCTGGCCAAGCGCGGCAAGCCGTCGGTTGGCATTCGCATTGGTGTGCGTTCGAAGGGCTGTTCGGGTCTGTCTTACACAATCGAGTATGCCGACGAACGCAGTGTCGGCGATGAAGCGGTCGAACAGGAGGGTGTTACCATCCTCATCGATCCCAAGGCATCATTGTTTATCTTTGGTACTGAGATGGATTTTGTGGAAGAGAAGATGCAGTCAGGTTTTGTCTTCCGCAATCCGAACGAGAAGGGACGCTGCGGCTGCGGCGAGTCCTTCCACGTCTGAGCGAATATTATGTCTGTGGTCCAGAACATCGGCGGGGCTGGGGGCGCCGGGGCGCAGTTCGTGCCGTGTTGGTCTTGTAAAGGACCAGTCGCGACCCGCGCTCTTTTTTGCCATACCTGCGGCGCGATTCAAGCCCCAGGTTCTGCCGATCATTTCTCACGTTTAGGTCTCGAGACAAGCTACGATATCGATGGAGACAAGTTGCAGAAGCAATATCTTGGCTTCCAACGCGTCCTGCATCCCGACCGCTTCGCCGGCAAGCCAGCCAAAGAGCGTGCGTTGGCACAAGCGCAATCAGTGGCGCTTAACGACGCATATGAAACGCTGAGCGATCCTTTGAAACGCGCAACCTATCTGCTACGCCTTAAAGGTGTTCTTTCGGAGGCCGTTGCCGATAAGACGGTCAATGACTCGGCGCTTCTCATGGAGGCGATGGAGAAGCGCGAGGCGCTAGCACAAGCTGAAAGTGCCGACGCGATCGAGACTCTCACTGTCGCTGCGGCGGGTGACGCAATTCAACTCCTCAGTGATATCTCAAAGGCCTTCGCTGCCGAAAATCTCAATGCTGCAAATCGTGCCACTTTGCGCTTTAGATATTTACGCAAGTTCTTGGAAGAAGCGCGCCTGCGCCGCGCTGCGTTGGAAGACTAATGTTTCTGCAAATTCACGAGCCTGGTGAGACGCCAGAACCGCACGCCCTTGAACGCAAGCAGGCGATCGGCATCGATCTCGGCACGACTAACTCCGTCGTTGCTATCGTTACTGGCGAGCATCCGGAAGTTCTGCGCGATGCGACCGGCGACGGCTTGGTGCCTTCCGTTGTTTCTTATGCCTATGACGAGCCGACGGTTGGTCGACAGGCACTCAGCGATCTCGCCGAGCATCCCGATTTTGTGATCTCCTCGATCAAACGCTTGATGGGTCGCGGCCCAGAGGATGTGAAGCGCCTTGCCGGCGCTCTTCCGTATGAAATCGTGTCGCAGGAACAAGGCAAGACAGGGATGGTACGCCTCAGGGTGGGCGATCAGATTCTCACGCCCGTCGAGATTTCCGCCGATATCCTAAAAGCGCTGAAATTGCGTGCCGAAATCAGCCTTGGTCACAGCGTCGAGAAGGCAGTCATTACTGTTCCAGCTTATTTTGACGACGCCGCACGCACGGCGACTAAGGATGCGGCGCGTCTTGCCGGTCTTGATGTTCTTCGCCTCGTCAACGAACCTACGGCCGCGGCCTTAGCTTATGGGCTCGATAATGCGGCAGAAGGTATCTACGCAATCTACGATTTGGGCGGTGGCACTTTCGATATTTCGTTACTCAAATTGCAGAAAGGTGTGTTCCAGGTCCTAGCAACCGGCGGTGATGCGCAGCTGGGCGGTGATGATTTCGATCACGCGCTGGCGGATTGGGCGATGCGCCGAACTGGCATCAACGGCCTGACTAGTGGTGAGGCCAAGATATTGCTGCAGGCGGCACGTGCTGCCAAGGAACGCTTGACCACAGCGTCGGGCGCGGAACTCAAGGCAAAGGTCGCAGGTCACGATGTGCGCCAATCGATTGATCGCGGCACGTTCGAGGTGCTGATCGATCCGCTAATCGGCCGCACGTTGCGTGCGTGCCGTCAAGTGCTGGAAGACGCGAAGCTGACTGCTGCGGATGTGAAGGGCGTGGTGCTGGTTGGCGGATCGACTCGTGTACCGTTGGTGCGCGCCTTCGTTGCCGATTTCTTCAAGCAGCAGCCCTTGGCTAATATCGATCCTGATGAAGTGGTCGCCGTTGGTGCAGCTTTGCAGGCAAAGGCGCTGACGCAAGGCTCAGATACGCTCCTACTCGACGTCATTCCGCTGTCGCTTGGCATTGAAACGATGGGTGGTATCGTCGAAAAAGTTATCGACCGCAACACGGCGATCCCCGTCACTAAAGCGCAAGATTTCACGACTTATCAGGATGGCCAGACCGGCATGCTGGTTCACATTGTGCAGGGTGAGCGGGAGACGGCCGATGCTTGCCGCTCATTGGGACGGTTTGAACTCAAGGGTATTCCGCCGATGGTGGCAGGAGCTGCGCGCATCCGTGTCGCTTATGCGGTAGATGCCGACGGCCTACTCACGGTCAGCGCCGAGGAGAAGACAACGGGTGTCAAATCGGAGATCGCCGTGAAGCCTAGTTACGGCCTTAGCGATGATGAAATGGCCGATATGTTGCGCGACAGCCTGACTTTTGCTGGCGAGGATATGGAAAAGCGATTGCTACTCGAATCTCGGGTGGAGGCGGAGCGGGTGCTTTTGGCGCTCAACGCCGCCCTTAACGCCGATGGCGCTTTGCTCTTGCCAGAGGAACGGAGCGAGATCGACCGGGTGGCACAGAAGGTCAAGGACGCGGTTTCTGGTGACGATCGGGACCGCGTTCACAATTCCATGGAGGATTTAGACCGGGCGACCCACGATTTTGCGCAAAAGCGCATGGACCGTGCCATTCAGGCCGCCCTCAAAGGACAACGGCTTGACGAAGTTGAAGCCGGTATGGCACCT
>CAYOYT010000100.1:0-2976 GCA_964408245.1 uncultured Dongia sp.
TTGTTGAACTCGGCCGCGACCTTGGCCTCGAAATCCGTCCCGATCTGGTAGACATCGGTGAACTCAGCAAAGGCCCAGCGGCCATAGGTACGCAAATGGTTGACGCCCGGCACCCAGTAGGTGTCCATGGTCGACTTCTTCTCCCGCGCATCCTCGCCCCGATAGCCCTTGATCTCGACGACAAGTTGGAGCGGGTCATCCAGGCCGCTACCATCGTCGATGAGGACGATGAAGTCCGGGCGATAGCGTCGTGTTTCCGAGCCATAGCGGTAGGGAACCTCGAAACCGAGGCTGTGATTTTTGACATAGGCACGGACCTTGGCATGGCCCTCCGCCACGCGGCAGAATTCCGCCTCCCAATCACTGTCCAGGATCACCCAGTTGACATGGCAACGATCCGCCCTGGTTTCCCAGCGCAGTGTCTTGGAGGTATTGAAACGCACGTATTTGGTCGATCCAGTCGGGTTATAAGGATCGAGCAGAGCCTTGATCGGTTTCTCGCCAATAAACTTCCGCGTGATGGCCGCCGTGATCTTGTTGCAAGCCATGTCGGCAAGTTCCTGGTACATCAGCAGGGCCGGATAGGTTTCGCCCTTGCAGACCAACCGCTTTTCCAGCCACTCCCTGGCGATGCGCTTCAATTGGCCGAAGAGGTAGAGTTTCGCTTCCTCGCCCGGCTCGCGCCATTTGGTTTCCAGCAGCCGTTTGGTCAGATGAAAGAGCAGCGTCGACGGGCGCATATCGCCCAGATGCTGCAAGTTCATGTCGACACCTTCGCCGATGATGCCGGAATTGTGGGTGATCGACGGACCGACCAGATCAGGCGTCAATTCCAGGACAGAATCGTCGGTGAACTCGGCGGTCAGGCGTTCCTCGGGCAACTCAACCCGATAACCCTCCACGCGCGGAAAGCGGATTTCCAGTGCATCGCGATCCGGACGGATTGCCCTGACCTGGATCGTTTCGCGCGGCGGTTGGGGTGGTGCCACAACTGGCTTTGCAGTGAAGTCGAAGGGAATGCCGAAGACATCGGCATACTCGACGTTGAATTGGCCTTCTTCATTGAGATCGTAGGATTGCCGCCGCAGGGCGCGTCCGATGACCTGTTCGCACAGCAATTGCGTGCCGAAGGCGCGGATGCCGAGGACGTGGGTGACCGTATTGGCATCCCAGCCTTCCGTCAGCATGGAGACCGAGACGACGCAGCGGATGTTGGCGCCGAGCTGGCCGGGCTTGCCCACGGTGTTCATCACCTCACGCAGCAGATCCTGATCGGTGATATTGTCGCCGGCGCGTTGATCGCCCGACCGCTCGATGATCTCGCTGCGGAAACGCGCAATTTCATCTGCTGCCATTTTGCGGAAGTTGTCATCCAGCGCGTCACCAGCTTCCAACTGCTCACTGTCGATCAGCAGGGTGTTCGGACGGGGCAGGGGGTTGCCAGTTGTTTCATCATAGTTGCGGAAATGGGCAAAGCGGCCGTTGACCAGCGTCTCGGTGCCGTCCTCGTTCTTCCGCAGGAAGCCCGAGACGAAATCGTAAACGAGCTTGGAAATCGCGGTGTTCTGGCAAACGATGATGAAGCAGGGCGGCACCTTGATGCCAGCATCCTGCCAGAGCTTGAAGGTCTTCTCATAATGCCCATAGAGCGCTTCGATCGCGGTCTGGAGGCGCGTCGGTAGTTTGAGTGGATCAAGTTCGCCGCCCTGGCCGCGGCCCTTTTTCGGCATATCCTTGCGGATATTCTCCCAAAGGTTCCGGTAAACAGGCATCTCATTGCCGGGGATGTTCTCGGCAACGGGAACGCGCGGCAGCTTGACGATGCCGCATTCGATCGCGTCCATCAGCGAGAAGTCGCTTGCCGTCCAGGGAAAGAGCGTGCCTTCGGCATAACCCGAGCCGCGCAGAAAGAAGGGCGTGGCGGAAAGATCCATCACGCGCGCAACGCCCAGCTTGCGATTGACGGCCTCGATGCCGGAGATCCAGAGACGCGCCGCTTCGTTGTTCTTCTCGGCTTCCTTTCTGTCGTCGCCTTTCAAATCCTCTTCGTCAGGATCATGCGGCTTTTCGCGATAGCAGTGATGCGCCTCGTCATTGATGACAAGGATGTTTTTCATGTTCATGAGATCCGGCATGACGCGCTGGATCATTTGCCCCTCGGACTCGAGGGTATCAAGCTCGTCGCCCGTGCGACCTTGCAGCAATTGACGGCCACCTTTCGAAAGCTCCATGCGCTCTCGTAGCTTGAATGCGTGATAGTTCGTGATAACGATCTTCGCCTTCTTGATCTCCTCAAGCATGTCATTGGGGATCAGCTCGCGCGTCGTATAGTAATTATCGGGATCATGTGGCTGCAGAACGCGGAGGCGGTCCTTGATGGTGAGGCCGGGGGCGCAGATGAGGAACCCGCGGCTGAACATCTTGGAGGTGGGGCGCCGATTGGCATTGATCGTCTGCCAGGCGATCAGCATCGCCATGACCGTGGTCTTGCCGGCGCCCGTCGCCAGTTTGAGGGCCAGGCGCATCAGCTCCGGGTTCGCATCCCGATTCGCGGCGGCCAACCGCTCCAGAACGCGCTTGCCCACGCTGTTATGTGGAGCAACCTCTGTGAGCCAGATCGCGGTTTCGGCCGCCTCGACCTGACAGAAGAAGGGGCGAGGGCCACCGCTGAAGTCGTGATGCCGCCAATGTTGCAGCAGACGGGCGGTTTCCGGTGTCACCTGCCATTGGGAGGGGTTGGGCAATGACCGCCAGGCATCGACCGCCTGGCGTACCTCGTTGATGTGGGAGGTCGGGTCGTATTGCTGTTCCTTGGTCGAGAGGCCCTCGCCCTCGTCGAACGCGGGCATGCGGTGACGGTGTTCACCTACGACCCGGCACCACCCGATGCCCGGTACCACGTTCAGGCGCTTCCGCTGCGGGGCTTCGTGACGAGCTGGCTCGACGGCATGCTCGTCGTGTTTGGCGAGGTGCTCG
>CAYOYT010000100.1:2986-7774 GCA_964408245.1 uncultured Dongia sp.
CGAAGAGGCCCGCGCCCTCGTCGAAGACCAGGTCTTCCTGTTTTGCGGTCGTTTTCCGCTTCTTGGGATTCGGGATCGGGGTGATAAACCGTGCCCCACGGCGCTGATCAATGGTGCGCTGGGTAGGCTGGCCTGATTCGTCGAGCTCCCAATGACGGGCCGGGTACTCGTAGGGCGAGTTCAGAATGGGATGGTCGAAGAACGGGTTAGACATGGCCGCGTTGAACCCCTGCATCAACTAGGCGCGCCCCAGCCGCCCCTCTGGAGTTTCCGAATCGCACTTCGTTCCCCCTCTGACAGTCCCAACACCTTTTATCTATCTTTTTATAGAACAATATTCCCGGAGCACAACCATAAGCGGGCCGATAGATTACTGCACGGTTCCCACCGCCCAACCAGCATAGAGCCTTGTGCCCTCCAGGTTGCCGAGCGTGACCAATTGGCCGATTTCTGGGGTGGCGCGGAAGAGCCCGCACCAAGTCTGAAAATCCTCAAACCAAAGGTGGTCGGGGGAAAAGGAATGGATGATGAGCGCTGCATGGGGGACCTGGAATCGGCGAGCCTCCAGGACGGCCGCCGCGGTCCGATGGACGAGTTGGTAGCGAATTGTTGGGGGCAGCGTAGGAGGAAGGCCAAGTAGGCCGGTCAGAAAGGCGAGTCTTTCCTTCTTGCCCGTGCTGGGGTTTGCAAACCACTTGCTCAGCACTTCCCCAAAGGGCTCTGCCACTTTCCCCTCGATCCCAATTGCTATTCGCTTGTCGCCGCTGGCCACAATCGCGAAGAGATCCGTCTGACTTGCCGCGTCGCCACCGGGCAGTTCCGTCTTTATTTCGGGGAGCGCAAGTACCAATTCCGGTGGTGATGCTGCGAAATCTGGATGGGATCGCAAGAGCGACGAGATTTCTTCTGGGACACCGTTGGCACGTTCCCAGCATGTGGCCAGGGAAAGCGCCGAGTAACCTTCCCTCCAGTGCTTCTCCGGTTCAGCCAGCAATCTCTGCCAGTCGACGGGAGACTGGGTTGGCACGAAGATACGTTTCTGCGGGCTCTTTGCCATGGATTGGTACTTTCCCGATCAATTTCTAAGGTCGGCCAAGTTTCTTCCGCAACTGAGGCACTGTCATCGCTTTCATCGGGTCAAGGTTGATGTGGGATGACAATTGGCACATAGGTGCCGGGGCGTTTATCGTTCTAGATCGGTGCCAGGATCGTTACGCACGGTCGTTAGGTCACGTTCCAGTTGGCGACTGTGCGGCGAAAGTTCTTGTGGAAAGGTTCTGTGCGTTCGCACCAAAAGCACTGCTCTTCGGGTCATCGAGGAACCTGGGTTCTCTGCTCAAAGTTATCCAACGTTTATGTTCCAAGCGAGTAGATTTCTGCCATTTGGCCTATCGTGGGGCAGCTCCTGAGTTCTATGTGCGACAAAGCGTGCAAGATACCCATATGTCCGGCTTACGACGCAACCCGCTGTCCACAAGCAACCAATTTCATCTGTCCGCAATCTCATGGCGGCGCACGGTGAAGGCAACAGGCTGTTGTCACTTACTGAGCGTCTCACCAAATCTATCCGACTCTCGGAAGATCATATGCAGGCAAAGAGGCCATTTGAAGGCGCTGGAGTGCCTCTAAGGAGATTTGGGCTGCCATTCTGCCCTTAGAGCCTCAGATGGGCCCAGTGGTCCCCGCAGGGGGCTCCTGACCTGAGGCCCTAGATCTGAGGCTTTTTTTGAAGAGAGTGGAGATCTTCTGTAGGCCGCAGGAACCTGCTAATCTCAAAGGGACTCGCGTCGCGTTTTCTGCAGGTCGATAATCGGTCGCCGTCGTCGTCAAAGGAGCGATTACTTATTCTTTGCCCTTTGCGAGTTCAGCCATCGGTGCAGTGACTACTATGCCTTCGGCGGCGTTTGCTGGAGAAGAAGTCGCAAGTGGTTGATTCAAGGCTTCGCTTGCGGCTTTTTTTGCGGGGTCAAATTCCCGACGAAGCAAGATGGGCCTTTCTACCTGTACAGCTTTTCCAAATGCAAGGAACTCCAGAAAGCGTAGATTTGGGATCACCTTCACATGGTCGTGACTAAATACGCTTTCGAGGAAGTTAAGGCTTGTCTGGTCGATGAGTGCGTGTGCAAAAAACGTGTTGCACTGTGATAGAATTGTTTTGCTAACCAGGGCAGTGCGTTGACTAACGACAAGGAGTCCGACGCCATACTTCCTGCCTTGGAGCGCGATCTGGCCAATACGGTTTACGACATACTGGGTGTTCGCATCGAAGCCAGCGCTAAAAGTTTCAGGAATAATTGTATGGGCTTCCTCAAGAACCAACATAATCTGGCGAGCCCGTCGATTGGCTCTGGCCCATTCCATTATTGATGATAGATAGACTTCAGTAACTCGAATACTTGCGCGAGAGCTTGAAAGCTCGGAAAGTTCAAGGACGGCGAGTTGTTGCTCGTCACTTTTGAGAAATGTATCGACAGCTATAGCGACATCATTTCTGATCGTTTTTAGGAAAGCATCAAGGTCCTTCTTTTCGTTGCCGGCTCCGTAGGCACCAGTCTCCACGGCAAAGAGCTTTGCGTCAAACTCGGCGACGGCTTTAGGAGGAAGGGCAGGGAAGGTTGGATTGAGATCCGCAAGGCGATGACGATACTCGCCGGTGAAATCAACGCAGAACACCTTTGATCCCTTTGTGATTGCCTCTCTAATGACCGTTAGGGCTAGCTCTGTTTTCCCTGTGCCCGTTACTCCAAGAATGGCAGTATGGTAGGTAATTAGATCATCCACATTCACCGCAACACCAATGTTGGTGGATGGTACCGTTCCGATTATGAACTGGCGATTGTTGAGGATCGTTGCCTCAAACGCCATTTCACCCGACCGAAACACTGGCATATTCATATTTGGTAGCCAGGGGAATTTTACAAAGCCTCTTTCTGCCGAGTATGCCCCCAACTGCGCAGCGCGCACTATGTGCGTGCCCCTCGGATTCTGATCGAAGGTCTCCTCAGCCGTTTGAGCTTCCACGATTTGGAAGAATATTTGGCTGCCTCGGATTCGTGTGAAAACTACTTCCCCTTCAGCTAGGTCGAGATTCTCCGATGACTCGAACCATATTTTTCCAATAGAAGATTGCTCTACCGTGAAGCCGGCAATCTCAGCACCTCTCACGCCACTCAGGTTGGCGATAAACTCTCGCGTCTTCTCATAATCATGGCTTTCGTGAACGCATCCGGCGCCGCTGACGATCGGCTCGGCAACTTTTGCAACGCAAATGCCTGTACCTACTACCTCGGTTCCTTGCATCTGTGTAAAGAGAGCAAGAAGATACTGTTGATCGCCATCCGGCATTGCTGCGATATGCAGTGCCCCAGACTTCCATGAGCCACTACGCAGTAACTTCACTCGAACGATGTTCGGGTGATCGATACGCTCAATGGTCCCCACTTGCGGAACTAGGGTTCTCGCTGAGAGGTCAGTGCGAAGATGGCGATACAGGCTGAGTCCAAGCTCAACGGGGCGTACCACAACCATCACAATCCATAGGATCAGCAAGGCAGCTGTTGTTCCACTGGAGTTGGGGAAGCCGCCCAATATGCAGATTAGGGCAGGCGGTGTGTACACGATCTCTCCGCGCCCCAAGGTATCGCAAAGTCTATTGAGTAGCTTGCCAGGAGGATCCAGCGGAGACCGGTCGTAACGAATCATTGCGACTAGACTGATACCAGCCATCGCCACCGCCCAGCTGATCCCCACATAGCGCAGCGCCACTAAACTGGATTGCTCGGCCGCAGATCCCGTCAAGCCGGCTGTCGTCAGCAGAATGAGAGCGGTGACAGCATTGGCAAAGGTATCGCGGGGGGGCCTAAACCATGGCGATGAAAGCAGACTGAAAAGCCAAAGACTTATACCGCTTAACAACCAGAGGCTTTCGAGGCCGCTACTTGGTATGAACTGTTCAGTGGACAGATAGAAACAGGCATAAAAGAGAAGGAAGTTGGCGACGACCGTTAGTGCCCGTTCTGAAATACTTGGGTAGTCTTTCATCATTTATCTTTCGGTCGTCATGATGCCGGTTGATCCAGCTGCAACTATAAACATAGCACAGTCAAGCCAAACAGACTACTATTGGGCGCTAATGCGTTCTCCTATGCGTGAGCACCGCCATGAGCTGCTGCCGGTTTCAAAGACACGGAGTCAGGTGTTTTAATGGAACCGGAGGTGGGTCATTGCGAGACGGAAGTTTACGCGTGAGTTCAAGCTTGAGGCAGTGAAGCTGATCCGCGAGCGTGCGACTTAGCCCATTTATTTCGGCCATAGGGTGCCATTAAATCGCTTTCATCCATGAATGATGGGATGGTTCCGTGCTTTGGACAAATGACATCATGATTCAGATTGGTGTCGCCAGTACCCGCCTCTACTTCACAAGGTTGCGAGATTTGGACCTTGAGGAACCTCGGTTCCTCTTTGGTCTCGATGGCGACCGGCGAACCGTAACAACTTTAGCAAGGATATCGACAAAGTTGCAGTCAATGGCGTTCGCGAGATCCAAGAACTCGATTACGTCAATTCGCCTCTGACCTGATTCAATATTTGCTACATATGACTGATACCGCCCCAGCTTTCTGGCCACGTCTGTCTGTGTGAGACCTGCTGCCTCCCTGGCTTCCTGCAATAGATCGATCAAAAGTTTGTGCTGTGGCGAGTGAATCGTCTCAGTCATGGTGCCTCGCAGAATTTCGAGGCGAATCAAGTAATCCAGTAATTGGATTTATCTAAAAAGTGGATATTTGG
>CAYOYT010000101.1:0-7752 GCA_964408245.1 uncultured Dongia sp.
CGGACGGTAGGTGGTGCAACCCTTGCAACCCATCTCGTAAGCTTCGAGGTAGACAGTCTTAAACTCCTCGAAAGACAAATCGACTGGGCAGTTGATGGTCTTGGAGATCGAGCTGTCGATATGTTTCTGCACCGTCGCGTGCATCACGACAAGGTCATGCGGGCTTAAGGATTGCGCATCGACGAAGTAATCCGGCAGTGGCGCATCCTCGCCCCTGAGACGACGGAACAATCGATACGCATAATCCGTGACCTCTTCGGCCTGGCGGGTGCCATCAGGCATCAGGACATGGCGCGTGTATTTGAAACTGAAAACGGGCTCAAGCCCGGAGGAGACATTATCAGCGAAGAGCGAGATCGTGCCCGTAGGGGCAATCGAGGTGAGGAGCGCGTTGCGGATGCCGTGCTTGGCGATCGCTTCCTGGACATCAGGGTCGAGGGTCTTAACTGTCTCGGAAGCGAGGAACTGTTCTTTATCGAAAAGCGGAAAGGCCCCTTTCTCCGCCGCAAGCTGGGTCGAAGCGAGATAGGCCGCGCGGGAGATCGCCCGCAGCCATTCGTCGGTGAGCTTGATCGCCTTAGGTCCGCCATAGCGCGCCTCGCTCATGATGAGCGCGTTGGCGAGGCCCGTGACACCCAGGCCGATGCGACGCTTGGCCTTCGCCTCTTGCTGCTGGGTATCAAGCGGGAAGTTCGAGACGTCGATGGTGTTGTCCATCATCCGCACTGATATTCTGACCAATCGGTCAAGCTCTACCAGATCGAGATGGGCATCGGCCGAGAACGGATTCTGGATGAGGGTGGTAAGATTGATGGATCCCAGGAGGCAGGCACCATAGGGCGGCAGCGGCTGCTCGCCGCAGGGATTGGTCGCACTGATCGATTCACAATAGTGCAGATTGTTCTTCTGATTGATGCGGTCGATGAAGATCACGCCGGGTTCGGCATAGGCATAAGTCGCCCGCATGATGCGTTCCCATAGCTCGCGTGCCTGGACGACGCGGTAGGTGGTACCGCCAAATTTTAGCTCCCACGGTTCATCCGCCTTCACCGCCGCCATAAACGCATCGGTGACAAGGATTGAGAGATTGAACATCCGCAGCCGGCCAGCCGTCTGCTTGGCATCAATAAATACTTCAATATCAGGATGATCACACCGCAAGGTCGCCATCATGGCGCCGCGTCGATGACCTGCTGACATGATGGTTCGGCACATCGCATCCCAGACATCCATGAAGGTCAGCGGGCCGGAAGCGTCCGCCCCCACCCCTTTCACCGGCGCGCCCTTAGGCCGCAGGGTCGAGAAGTCGTAACCAATGCCGCCGCCCTGCTGCATGGTAAGCGCGGCCTCGCGGAGGTGCGCGAAAATGCCGCCCATATCGTCTGGAATCGTCCCCATGACGAAGCAGTTGAAAAGCGTGACAGTACGCTTGGCACCCGCGCCGGCAAGGATGCGGCCCGCCGGCAAGAACTTGAAATCAGCGAGTGCTTGAGCGAATTCGCCCGCCCATTTGGCACGCTGATCCGGTGCCTCTGCCTCGGCCAAGGCTTCAGCGACGCGCTGCCAGCTATCCTCGATGGTCTTATCCACAGGCACGCCATCCAGCGCCTTCAGCCGGTATTTCATGTCCCATATCTGCTGGGAAATCGCGGCTACATGCGCCATCTTGATGGCTCCTTCGTGCTCAGAATTTGGCCTTCCAGTTAATCACTTTGAAGGGCTGAACGTCAATTATGTTCTGGCTTTATTCTCTAACACAATTACCTTCAGCTATACTAATTTTATCCCAGATAATCAGATATATAGATGACTGATACTTAAGCGAGAGTAGAACTGATTCACATGACGCACGGCTTGTGGATAACTTTATCCACATAATACATGTTTGCTGTCATTGCGACGCGGGGTCTAGCCAATCTAAAAAGTCGAGAACAGCCGCCGGCATGCCGTGCTGCATAAGGTCGGTATGGCCAGCATCTTTCGGGAAAAAACCTTGCTTTGGTTTTTTCGCTGCCTCGAAAACCAAGCGGCCAAAATGGGCCGGCGTCGTCCGGTCGAGGCCACCATGGATGACCAGGAGTGGCTTTTCGATTTGCGTGATTTTCGCAAGCGTGTCGAACTTATCCCGTACCAGGAAGTTGAAGGCAAGATAGCGATAGCGCTGTCGAGCCGAACGCAGGATGGAGGCAAAAGGCGCTTCCAGGATCAAGGCACGGGCCGGCCGCTCGATTGCCATCTGGGTCGCCACCGCCGAACCTAACGACTCTCCAAACAAGATTAGCTGATCCGCCCTAACACCTTGCTTATGCAAGAAATTGAGGGCTGCACGGGCGTCGGCATAAAGACCAATTTCGGTAGGCTCGCCAGGATTGCCACCATAACCGCGATAGCCAGAAAGTAGGATGCCATAGCCTTTGGCCGCATAGGGAACAATGCGCGCCACTCGATCGCCATGATGGCCAGCATTCCCATGAAAATAGGCGATCGTCCGACCGTCATCGCGCAAGGGCGGCAGATACCATGAAATAATATCGAGCCCATCCGCCGTTCGATTAACGATTGGGTGGAGCTCGTTGGGCGCTTCATAGTCGCCAAGCGCCGCCAACGACTGATTGGGATTGAAGACGATCTTACGCTGTTTCGTGTAAAGCATAAGCAGGGCAGCCAAATAAGCGATGGCCATCGCAAGCACGATCCCCCAAAGCATTCTTAAGACTCCCGAGAGCCAGATCGGCAAACCCAATCACCCTATGCAGCGTTACGCAGCAACGGACTGGAATTCAAGCAAAGTTAAATCTGCGACGCAATAATCCGCGGGCTCATGATCTGGCAATTGCTTTGGCGATCGTCACGAAACCACACCCTCGCTCGACGCAGATTGAACATTGCCAGGTCGATTGTCTTGCGTCATCAAAGGGGTCATGGCTGACTCGCTCACCGCCGCCGCAGAGATGGCGCGCTTCCGAACCCTTAACCGACGGCTTCTCGCCTTTTACGTAGGCTCGAGCCTGATAGCCTATTTCGCCCTACCCATTCTGGTCCGCACCGTGGGAACGGCTTGCCTATGGGCGCTGCTGCCCCTCACACTTATCGCCAACGGCTATTGGGCGACCTTGCATGAGGCGATTCACGGACAACTTCTGGTCAGTGCCGATATCAACCGACGCGCTGGCCGCGTGCTGGCCATTTTGTGGGGATCATCGTTCCGGCTGCTGCGCTTCGGCCACCTGACCCACCATCGCTTCAATCGGCACAAACTTGACCGTCCAGATACCTATGATCCGACTATCACCAGCCGAGGGATCGCGCGCTTACGTTTCTTCGCCGAAATCTTTGGCGGCCTCTACGCCATCGAGGTCATCACGCCTCTGGCCTATCTGCTGCCTCGACGGCTCGTCGGGCGTATCGTGCATCGTCTTTACAGCGGTGATGAAAAACCCATGCCAAGGCTTCGAGCACTCGCCGAACAGGCGCTGGTCGGCCCTAAAGGCATGGCCGAGATCCGGCAGGACGCCCTGCTTATGACGTTGACAATCTGCCTTGCCTTCCTGGCCTGGGGCACTTACTGGCCGGCCTTTGTCGCTTTCCTGTTTGGGCGCGGGCTGCTGGTGTCGTTCCTTGATAATGTCTACCACTTCCACACACCGCTAGACCGGGTCGATTACGCTTATAACCTTTCCCTGCCACGACCGCTCCAGGCGCTATTCCTTAACATGAACCTGCACCGCGTCCACCATCTGAGGGTGAATCTCTCCTGGTGGCAATTGCCGCGGCAGTTCGTCTGCGAGCATGAATCTTTTGACGGATCGCTGCTGCATGGCGCTATGCGGCAACTTAAAGGGCCGAGGTCCGAGGCGGCGGCACAGATGTAATAGCAGGGTACAGCCCGTTAACGCGCCGCAACAAGAAATGGCGGAAAGCGTATTAGCCGTCTTGCATTTCCTTTAGGCGCAGCCCATTCTGACCACTGCTTCTCGTCAGGATCGCCCATCTTTGATAGGCGGTCAGGGTGGATTGGCTATCTCTGTTCCTGATTTTAAGAGCGCACTCATGACTGATCAGTACCAGTCCTCCGGCGGTAGCGAGCTTAGGGGGAAGATTAAGTGGTTCAATCCGGAGAAGGGCTTCGGCTTCGTTACGCCAGCTGATGGTTCTTCTGATATCTTCCTGCATATCTCGGCTCTCAAAGATGCCGGTCTGCAAGATGCGCCCGAAGGCTCGACGATCACTTGCGAAGTTGGCCAGGGACGCAAGGGTGTCCAGGTGCTTCGCGTCATTAGTCTGGATACGTCGACAGCTGTACCTTCAAGCCCACCTAGTGGCGGTGGCGGCGGTCAACGCCGTCCCTTCGGTGGCGGTGGTGGCGGTGGCGGTGGCGGCCGACGTGATTTCGGTGACCGGGGCGGTTATGGCGGTGACCGGGGCGATCGCGGTGGCGGCTATGGTCGCGGCCCGCGTCATCACGACGACTAACACACTGCATCGGAATCCGGCGGCTTGATGGCGGCGACCTCGACCGGGGTCGCCGTTAAAAGCTTGTCCACGTGGCGATGAGCCGAACGCGGATATTTCTGCCTTTACGATTGTGATCTCTCCGCGATCCGATTGCGCGGACGCAACACGCCCGGTCCAATTAGATCAATGACGCGAATAAGAAATGCGTGTGAGTTCCAGCTGTAGATTTCCAGCGGGACGCTTCCAGGTCACGGTGTCACCTACCTTACCGTCCTTGAGTGCAAGTGCTATCGGCGAGACCCAAGAAAGCTTGCCGGCATTGGGATCTGCCTCATCCTCGCCCACAATCTGGAAATGCCGTTTCACGTCGTTTTCGTCGATCGTGTCGACTATGGCGCCAAAGTCGACACGGTCACGCGGCTGGGCGTCGAGATCGACCACGACCGCACGAATAAGTCTTTCCTGCACATAACGCAGGTCGCGTTCGACCACCAGCAATTGCTCCTTGTGGAGAAGATGATCGTCGGCCATGAGCTTCGTGCGCTGCTCTTCCAACGTCACTTCCTGCGTCCGAAGGAGATCAAGGCCCCGGGGCGTAACCAAATTGGGATGCGAGCTCTGCGGCCGTTCCGGCAACGCCATTGACTGATCGTCATTTTCTTTTACAAACGCCCGACTCATGGCCGACCCATCCAATAATTCACACCTAATATAAAGCTAGGTCGCCGACGAGCGGCGTCAAGACCAAAGGTGTAAATCTAGGTAACGCCGCCGAGGGCGTACCATTGCTGTGCCAGGATGTCGGGAGGTGTGGACCGCGGCCAGGGAGCCGCTTATAACGGGCGGCATCTTCACCATAACAGCCTATTTTGATTGCGCCTAAAATGCAGAGCTTCGACGTCGTCATCATCGGTGGGGGGGTGGTTGGCTCCTCGACCGCCTATTTCCTGAGCTCCCAGCCAGATTTCAACGGCACGATTGCTGTGATCGAGAAAGACCCGACCTATGCTGAAGCGGCGACGCCGCGTTCAGCCGGCGGCGTGCGCCTTCAGTTCTCGACCGCCGAGAACGTGTTGATGGGCGCGTTTGGCGCCAGTTTTATCAAATCTGCGGACGCTCATCTTAAGGTCGGCAACGAAGGCGCCGGTGTGGAATTCCGCGAGAACGGCTATCTTTTCCTGGCGACCGGCGCTGGCCTCAAAACCCTGCTCAACAATCAGCGCCTACAGCACGAACTGGGCGCCGCCACCCAATTGCTGAACCCGCGTGAGTTGTTGGAAAGCTTTTCCTGGCTCAACACCGCGGATCTTGCGGGCGGCAGTTTCGGCCCGGTCAATGAAGGTTGGACGGATCCCTATAGTCTGCTGCAGGCCTTCAAGCGCAAGGCGCGTTCGCAGGGTGTCACTTATCTCAGCAACACGGTGACGAACCTCACTCGCAATGGCAGCCGCATCACCGCCGTGACACTGGCGAATGGTGAGACCATCAGCTGCGGCTGCGCCATCAACACGGCCGGCTGCCAAGGCCGCACCGTCGCAGCCATGGCAGGTGTCGAGCTGCCAGTACATTCCAGAAAGCGCTTCATCTACGTTTTCGATTGCCGCGACGAACTGGAGAACGTGCCGCTCACCATCGATCCCAGCGGCGTCTGGTTCCGTCCCGAAGGCGCACAGTTCATTTGCGGCGTCTCGCCCGAGGAACACGACGATCCGGACAGCGTCGATTTTGAACTCGATTACCGGCTGTTTGAAGAACTGATCTGGCCGACGCTGGCACATCGTGTACCTTCCTTCGAGGCGATCAAGCTGGTCCGCGCTTGGGCTGGTCATTACGATTATAATGTCTTCGATCAGAACGTGATCGTTGGGCCCGCCCCGGGTTACGATAATTTCCTGCTCGCCAATGGCTTCTCCGGTCATGGCCTACAGCAATCGCCCGCCATCGGTCGGGCCTTGAGCGAGCTTGTAACTTTCGGGCAATATCGCAGCCTGGACCTCAGACGTTTCAGCTATCAACGCCTGCTGACCGGCGCGGCCTTGCGCGAGCAGAACGTCGTCTAATAACCAATAACAGAGAGACGATCACATGAGCATATCTACCTTGATAACCATCGAATGCGCCGACCATCCTGGCCTCATCGCCGAGGTGACAGGGCGCCTCTTCGATCTCGGCATCAATCTTGGCGATACCAGCTTTGCTGTGCTCAACGGCAACGCCGAATTTTCGATGGTAGCCGCTCTGCCGCAAGGTATTACGCTCAGCGATGTCGACAAGGAATTAAAGTCGCTGCCGCAGATCAAGGATGCGAAACTGAGTGTCCTGCCGTTTACCTACAACGCTGTGCATACCGAGCAGGAGCATGTGACGCACCGGGTCGAGATCACCGGCGATGACAGTCCGGGTCTCATTGCACGCCTATCCGAAGCGCTGCCGCAATTCGGCGCCAATATCGTTCGCCTAAATTCGGAATCTGTGCCGTCAGATTCCGGCGCGCGTTTCCTATTCACCATGGCAATCGCCGTGCCGCCAGCCAAGGCCGCAGCCTGCCTGGCGACAGTCGCCAACACAGCGTCGCAGCTCAACCTCAAATGCCACTGGCAGCAGGTCGACTGATCTCTCCCTGATGGTCGAATCTGCGATAGCTGATGTCGATTATGCAGTATCGCGCTGACTTGGGTCAGCGCATGCTCGGCATCAATAACGGCAGCCTTTCCGGAGTTTCGACCTCATGGCTCTTCCCGGGGCTTCCGGCATTGCCTGCGGCGTCGTGCGTAAGAATTATTTCCAACCGGCCATGCGTCGCCTGATGGCACATTCGGTGGGCGTGTGGGGAAGCGACCCAGAAGCTTTCTCCTATCATGCCGTCGGCTATATGCAGATCAGCCCTGAGGTGATGCATCAGGATGTGGCGTCGATCTATGCCCAGCAAAAAGAGATCGGCTACCCCTCGACCTTCGTCGAAGGTGAGACGGATTGCATGAGCTATATGCAAGGTATCTTCAACGACTGGCAGGCCAAGGGCATCACCTCCGTTCTTCATGAGAAAAAAGGCGGCTATGCCAACAACACCGCGGCTATGTACGGCCTTGCCAAGAAGGCCGAAGCCGAAGGTGTGCGCATCATGACCGGCGTCGAGGTAAAGAGCCTGAAGCGCGATGCCAGGGGTGCCGCCACGGCTGTTGAGACTAATCAGGGCGACATTCAGTGCGATTACGTTATTGCGGGCATGGGGCCATGGGTGCGCTCGGTGTGGAAAATGCTGGATCTTCCCGATGCAATCTCGATCAAGGGCAAGGA
>CAYOYT010000102.1:0-7714 GCA_964408245.1 uncultured Dongia sp.
GCTGACCGGCGCCCAGTTCGGCCAGCGCTGCAATGCGCCGGTACTTCGCCGTCTGTGCAGCCTGCAGATCGTTGGCGCCATCCTCGAACCAGGCCGAGGAATAGGTCATCGTGGAATCGAGCCATTCCCGGTAGAACGCGTTGCCGAGGTCGTAATGATAGGCGATGTTGCGCCGCGAACCGGCCCGCGTATTGGCGCGCATCAGATGGCCGATGCGGTTGATCGCCCGCACCCAGGCCTTGCCATTGATCGCTCGCGCCAGGGCAGTCTGGTTGCGGGCGGCAAGCTCGATCAGTTCGGTCAGATCCGGGCTGTCAACCTCGCCAGCCATATAGGCCTCGGCGAAGCCCATGCTGCCGCCCTTGAGGACGCGGCCGATGCCGCGCAGGTCGCGGATTTCCAGCTCCGCCTCTGGGCCCGATTCCGGACCTTCGACGGCATGGCGACGGCCGTCCGGAAAGACCACGCGCAGCGTACCAACCTGCAGATGGGACAGGGCCTGTTCGAACAGGCTCCGCCACAAACCGGCAAATGGCGGCCCGGCAAATGGCTGCCCTGCAAGTATCGGCCGGCCCTGGCCGTTATTATGTCCGCGCATTCTTCACCCCATGGACCGCCGGGCGCGCCGCGACGTGCTGCGCCAGTTTCCCCGGTTCAGTATCTGGATTTCGCGGGCGCTTCTCAAGCTGCAAGGGAACGCCCTTCCACCACACTTTGAGCGCTTCCCAATGGATGCCGGCGATGACCTGTATGGTCAGTAGCGGATAGATCAGGAGCAGTTTCAGCAGCGCGGCATCGCTCAGCCCGACCCGTTGCCCGGTGAAGGCGGCGCGTAGCACCGAACCGCCTGCATCGAATTGATCGATGCCCAGCGCCACGCGCGCACCTGGCGGGAGCAGCGAGAATCGATAGCCACCGGACATATCGTTGAAGGGCGAGACAAAGAGGGCCTTGGTGCAATGTTGACGTATGACCCGGTCATTGCCCGCGACCGGCAGCACATAGGCATGGCGGCTGCCGAAGGTATTGCTCACTTCGTAGATCGTCGCCCGCAAAACACCCGCGTGGTCATGGCAGAAAAAGACCGAGATCGGATTGAAGACGTAGCCGAATATCCGCGGCAGGGTGAACAACTGCACCCGGCCCAGCGGAAACTGCAGGCCGGCCCTGGCGAGCTGGCCGCCGGCCCAGGCTTTGAGATCGCCCCTGCCATCACCGTGATCGCGGGCACGGAACGACATGATGGCGCGGCGCTCGATCCCCAGCAGGCGCAAGCGGCCGAGGCTCTGCAACTCGTCAAGATCCAGCAGCAGGTAGAACATGCGATAGCGGAGATAATGCGGTTTCGGCCTCAGCCGACGGTGCATGACCGAGCCGCGATAGATCGCCGTAAAGATGGCACCCGGCATCCGCCTACTCCGCCGGAACCGGAAGTGCGGCCGGCGGCAGCGGCAAAATTTCTCTGGCCGCGGGAATCCGGTCGGACTGGCCGGGAACCTGCCAGGGCCGGCGCACGCCGCCAAGCGCTTCAGCAACCGCAAGGCCGGATTGCAGCCCATCTTCATGAAATCCGGCACCGAAATAGGCACCGCAGAACCACACACCGCCGACGCCCTGCAAGCGCGAAAGAGCTTCCTGGGCACGCAAGGCGGCGTTGTCGAACAAAGGATGCGCATAATCGAATGCAGCGAACATCTTTTCAGGCGCAATCGGCCGGTTCGGGTTGAGCGTGACGAAAATCTGCTGTTCGGTTGGCAGATGCTGCAAGCGGTTCATCCAATAGGTGACGCAGATCAACGCTTCATCATCGACCGGCCCGCCGATGACGTTCCAACTTGACCATGCAGCCTTGCGCCTCGGCATCAGATCTTTGTCGCAATGGACCACGGCGCGGTTTGGCTGGTAGCGCAGCGCGCCGAGCACTTGACTTTCGTCACCCGTCGGCGCGTCCAGCAAGGCAAGTGCCTGGTCGGAGTGCGTGGCCAGCACCACGGCATCAAAGTCGCGCCGGGTTCCGTCTTCCATCACCATCTGAGGTCCCGCTTGGCTGCGTTCGACGCGCGCTATTGTTGCCGACAGCACCAGATCGATTGGTCGGTCCGCCAACAGTCGCTGCACATACGCACGGCTGCCACCGACGACCGTACGCCATTTGGGGCGGTTGCTGAGCTGCATCAGGCCGTGATTGTCACAGAACTGGACAAAGGCACGCAACGGATGATCCCGCATCTGGTCGATCGAACTTGACCAGATCGCGCCACCCATCGGCAGCAAATGATCGCGGATGAAAGTCTTGCTGAATCTTGCCTGCGCAAGATAAGCGCCCAGTGTGTCATCGTTGCCAAGGGCGGCGGCGCTGCGTGCCTCGCGGTAAAACCGCATGGTGTCGGTCAGCATGCGCCACATGCGCCTGCTCACCAGATTTCGCTTCTGCGCAAAAAGGCCGCCCAGGCTGGTGCCGGAATACTCGAAGGCGCCGTCCCCGAGAGAAGCGGCGAAGGACATCTCCGTCTCCCTTGTCGGCACGCCAAGATACGTGAACAGGGCGGTAAGATTCGGATAGGTCCGTTCGTTGTAGACGATGAAGCCGGTATCGACCAGCACCCTGCCGTTGGGCAGGGCCAGATCGATCGTGTTGCTGTGACCACCTGGCCGGGAGTCCCGCTCGAACAGGGTGACGCGATGCCGCGCCGCCAAGGCCCAGGCGGCACTCATGCCGGCGATTCCGCTCCCGATGACAGCGATGCGCAGCTGATCTGGCCGCTCGCCGCAGAGCGTTGCGGTCGCGCCCGGGTAACCGGGTATAGGAAAATTAGACTGATCGTTCGGGCTCATGACTGGTTCGTCCAACTGGGCGCCAAGTCGCTCTTCGCGATCAATCTGGCTGGGTGGAATAGGTAAAGTTGTTACGGTGGCCGCATTTGGACGGATCACCCGAACCCGCCGATGGCCGGCAGAGATCCAAGCCGTCTGATGACGCGTATCAGTGTCATGGGTATACTCGAACACCGCGCCGTAACCGGCGCATTGGAATACTTTGCGAGGGCAAATCGCGCTGCCTGGACTTTGGCGTGGAAAGCCGTGAAGGCTGGACATGACCAGACTAAGAACAAGACATGTAGATCAACCAGCGGTCGGGTGCCAGCGTGACCGAGGCTGCTGCACGGGAAGCCGACACGGCCGCCCGCAGCCAGGATCTGGAACGGATGACAGCCTTGCTTTTGCGGCTGAAGGAAGATCAGGACGAAACGTTTCGCCGAATTGTTCCAATTTTTCGCAGCGCGCGTAAAATCCTAAATGCGCAAGTTGGGCGCGCCGGAAGACCAGGCCGAAGAACTTGCCCAGGAATCGATGGCGATGGTCTGGCGCAAGATCCAATTGTTCGACGCCTAGCGGGCCGGCGCTTCCACCTGGATCTTCTCGATCGCGCGCAATCTCCGGATCGAGGCGTTCAGGCGCCAGCGGCGCCCAAAGGTCCTGATGAACGACCCCGCTCTTGTGCCCGATGGACCGGAATCGCCGGAACGACAATTGGATCGCAGCCAACAAGTGACCCGTTCTAGCCGCTCTGGCGACACTGCCTGCCGAACAGGCTCGTATAGTTCACTTGTCCTTTTTCGAGGACAGGACGCATGCAGTGATCGCAGAACAATTGGGCATACCGCTCGGCACCGTGAAATCGCACATGCGGCTTGCTTTCCAGCGTTTTCGCAAGGCCCTAGGAGAGCCTGAGTCATGATCACACATCATCCCGGCGAAGAACTGCTCGCTGCATATGCTGCCGGCTCGCTCGACGAAGCGACATCACTGGCGATGGCAACGCATTTGACGCTTTGCCTCGCCTGCCGGGCGGGTTACCGCGATTTCGAGGCCCTCGGCGGCGCGCTGGTGAAAGAGTGTCCGGCCGATACCCTTAAGCCAGATTCATTCGCCACCACACTTGGCATGATTCGCGCGTCCCAGTCAGGTGCGGAAACCGTCATGCTACAGCGGCCGTCTACGGCGACGACTATCGCTCCCGCATTGTTTCCCTTGCCGCTGCAGCATTATGTCGGCGGCGATCTTGATGCAGCGAAATGGCGGACCCTTGGCTACGGCATTCACCATATGCCGCTGATCTCCGAGACCGCTTCCAGCGCTCGCCTGCTTCGCATCGCGCCCGGTCGGTCGGTATTCGAGCATAGTCATGCGGGGAACGAGATCACCCTGGTTTTGCGCGGCAGCTATTCTGCCGGCGGCAAGAGTTTCCGGCGCGGCGACTTCGAAATGGCTGACGATACCGTCTCGCATTGTCCGACAGCCGGCAGCGAAGATATCTGTGTCTGCCTGGCCGTAACCGATGCACCCTTGCGCTTCGGCAACTGGCTGGGCCGCATCGTACAGCCCTTCATCGGCATATAGCGCATCCAGATTCGTACGTTTTCAATTGGTCGCCCAAAAACTGGCTGTGCTAGCAGCCCAAGGCGAACTGGTCTCTAATTCGTTGATAAAAAAGAAATGCCGGGCACGAGGCCCGGCAAGTTAAACAGGGAGGCTTTACGTCTGGGAGACGTAGGATCCGAAGACCCTATCCGGGCATCGCGCCCGAATTCAGTGTGAAGCTATCGCTTCGAAACGCTGTGTGTCACGATCACCATAATCTGCCAAATAAAGGCGACAACATGACTGTTCAACTCTCATTGGAAACAAGCGTTCCATTTGTTACATAAATGCAACAGTGTTGCTGTCTCGCACAACCGCAGAATAGATAAATTAAGAGACATCACCAGAGTCAAATTCACAGACGCGGCATGCATTGGCTGCATAACGTATAATTTCATATTTTTCATATAGTTAATGGCGTTACCACGCTACGAAGTTACTATCTACAAATCTGCCCTCAAGAAGAGAGATTGCACTTTTAACGCGCCTTTGACAGCGCAGTCAGTGTGGCAATCATGATTTCCAGAGCGCGTCGGCAGGTTTTAAAAGTGCGACGTAGGTGTCGCGATAGCGCGGAAATACCTGACTTTGCTGCTTTGCACTGCAGCAATTGGGAACACTGCAAAGTCCAATCCGTTGCCGGCAAGTTGATTGCGTATGCTTCAACTGATCCTATCTATGAAGACCTTTTTGCCGATGGAGTGTCGTTACCCATGATCTATCTCGTCGCTCTGTTTCTGCCGCCCCTGGCCCTGCTGCTCTACGGCAAGGTGTTCCAAGCAATCATCAACCTGGTCATTTATATCCTGGCCTGGATCGTCTTTCTCTTCAGTCTGTTCCTGGGCGGCTCTCCGGGTTTCGTTTTGTGGCTTATCGCAGCGATTCACGCCATCCTCGCCATCAACGATGCGAAAAAGAGTGCGCGCGCCGCCTCGATGTTGGTTCGTCGCCGCGACGAGCGGAGTTAAGCGAGCTGGATTGCATCCATGCTCTGATCAAGATCAGCGAAGCCCGATGGAAAAGCCAGAATCATGGCGATGGCGTAGCTCGATTTTGATGCGGCCGCGAAGCTAGCAATTTAAGCCAGCATGAGGCTGCTAACTCTGCATCTTGCTTTCAGCGACTTTGCGCAAAAGGAAGTCGCGGAAGACTTGGATACGCTTCGAGTTGCGTAATTCTTCAGGGTAAACGAAATACGCATCTATGCGGGGGCCCTGAAGTTCAGGCAGCACGCGAACGAGGCTTGTCCCCTCCGTGACCATGAATTCAGGCAAGCTTGCAAGGCCCAGGCCCGACTGCACGGCGCGCAAGATGGCGTAGACCGAATTGACGCGCAGGATCGGCCGACGCGGCTTATCCTTGCGGGTGCCCGAACGTAAGAGCCAGTCGATGTCTTCGACAGGTGGGCGCATATCGTTGCCATAGACGATCACTCGGTGCTGATCGATATCTTCCGGGACCTTCGGGATGCCGTGGCGTTTCAAATACGAAGGTGCAGCATAGATATTGAGATGAACCGTCATCAGATGGCGCTGGATAAGCTCCGGCTGCCGCGGCGGTACCATGCGGATGGCAACATCGGCCTCACGCATAGAAAGGTCGAGTTCGCGGTCCTCCAGCACCAGATCCACGTCGACATCAGGATAAAGGTCAATGAATTCGAGCAGGACAGGGGTCAACCAGGACGAGCCAAACGCTTGGGTAGCCGTTACCTTGAGCTGGCCCTTGGGTCGATCCTTCGATTCTGCCAGTTGCGCCTCGGCCATGGCGAGCTTCGAGAACACCTCATGCGCTGTACGATAAAGCAGCTCGCCCTGTTCGGTGAGAATAAGACCGCGCGCATGGCGATGGAAGAGAGCGACGTTGAGGCTCTCCTCGAGCGAGGAAATCTGGCGCGACACCGCCGACTGGCTGAGGTTCAGCACCTCACCGGCATGCGTGAAGGAGCCGGCTTCGGCCACGGCGTGGAAAATTCTGAGCTTGTCCCAATCCATCGACATTTGATTTCACCGGTGGCGGCTGTCCGCGAAACGCCGGCGTCCCCTTCCTGATCTATGTCAGCGGCCCCCCGGCCGCCGCTTGGTGGCGCCTATTGCTGGCCCTATTATTCCGCTGCTTGCGCGGTTTCGTGTTCGTGGGCGGCGATGAAGCGCTCGGCTTCAAGTGCTGCCATGCAGCCCATGCCGGCAGCTGTGACCGCCTGGCGGAAAACTTTGTCCTTCACATCACCGGCGGCAAAAATGCCTGGAATGTTGGTGGCTGTGCTGTCCGGCTTGGTGATGAGATAGCCCTCGGCGTCGAGCTCGAGTTTGCTTTTGAAGAGGGAGGTCGCCGGCGAGTGGCCGATTGCCACGAAAAGGCCGTCGGCGGGAATGGTCGAGATATCGCCGGTAAGTACGTTCTTGATCTTCACACCCGTGACCCCGATGGGATCGCTGCTGCCAACGACTTCCTCGACCACCGCATTCCACACGACTTGGATCTTCGGATTGCGGAACAGGCGATCCTGCATGATCTTCTCGGCCCGCAAATGATCGCGGCGATGGACCAGTGTTACCTTATTCGCGTGATTGGTGAGGTAGATTGCCTCTTCGACTGCGGTATTGCCGCCGCCGACAATGACGACCTCCTTGTCACGGAAAAAGAAGCCGTCGCACGTGGCGCAGGCTGAGACACCAAAACCTTGAAACTTTTTCTCAGATTCAAGACCCAGCCAGCGTGCCTGGGCACCGGTCGCGATGATCAGTGTTTCGGCCAGGTAGGTGTCGCCGGAATCACCCATGGCACGGAACGGACGGCGCGAGAAATCGATCTCGAGAATGGTGTCGAAAATCGTCTGCGTGCCGACATGCTCGGCTTGCTTTTGCATTTGCTCCATCAACCAGGGGCCCTGGATGACATCGGCGAAGCCCGGATAATTCTCAACATCGGTTGTGATGGTGAGCTGGCCGCCCGGCTGGATGCCCTGAATCAGGATCGGCTTGAGATTCGCACGGGCGGCATAGATCGCGGCGGTGTAGCCAGCCGGACCGGAACCGATAATGAGAACCTTTGTCTTGATTTCCTGGGTCATCAGGCGCGTTCCTTGGGGCAAGATCGCGGCAGAAAAATCGACTTTCGCCATTAATTAAGAAGGCGCCAGACTCGGGATTGCTGCCGAATGATGCGTTGAGAATAGGGGTTGGACGGGGTGAATCCAAGCCATGCATTGGTAGCATGGGGTTAAAATAAGGCTCCCTAAGCCTCGGAAATTCCGCAAAATCCGCTATATCATTGGCGAATAAGGGTGTGT
>CAYOYT010000103.1:0-7620 GCA_964408245.1 uncultured Dongia sp.
TGCGCCCTACACGTCAAGATGTGAGGACGTATGCCGCAGGGTCTGCCCGGCAGCATTCTTTTTTGTTGCACCTACAATTCCGTGCGTTCACCGATGGCGGAAGCAATCATGAAATATCTACACGGAAAGCAGGTTTATGTAGATTCGGTGGGTGTACGCGCTCAGGAAGTCGACGGCTTCGTTATTGCAGTCATGGATGAGATTGGGATTGATGTGACCAAGCATCGTGCAAAGACATTCGACGATCTTGAGGATGATTCTTTTGATCTCATCATTTCGTTGTCACCAGAGGCACAACATAAGGCCGTCGATATGACACGTACCATGGCGTGCGATGTCGAATTTTGGAACACGCTTGATCCGACCATTATCGAAGGATCGCGTGAGGACCGGCTCGAAGCTTATCGTACCGTACGCGACGGACTCATGAAGCGGATTCGAGAGCGTTTTCCGTTAACTGGTGCGCCGCAGATATGACGTATTACGGCATACTTTGGATAGTTTGAGGGGTTAGTTTTGTCATTTATTCTCGCTTCGGCATCGACGCGTCGTCTGGATTTACTGAGGCAGATCGGTATTACGCCGACCGCAATCGAGGCGCCCCATATTGATGAAACTGAATACACCGGCGAACTGCCGGCAGTTTACGCTAAGCGTATCGCAGCTGAGAAGCTTTCGGCTGTGATGCAACGGCATGAAGGTAGTTTTGTGCTCGCGGCCGACACTGTAGTAGCGTTGGGCAGGCGCGTCTTGCCAAAAGCCCAAGACGCGGTGACGGCTCGACAATATCTAAAATTATTGAGCGGCAGGCGCCATAAGGTAATCGGCGGTATCGCCGTTGCCGCACCATCTGGGAGAACGATCTTGAGAGTGGCGACCACGGGTGTCGTGTTCAAGCGCCTCGACGCTGTTGAGATCGAACGCTATGTTGAAAGTGGTGAGTGGCAGGGTAAAGCTGGCGGTTACGCAATCCAAGGCTTAGCTGCCGCTTTCATTCCTGAAATTCAAGGATCTTACAGCAATGTTGTAGGCCTTTCTCTCAGCGATACTTATACCATGCTGACGGGCCTTGGATTTCGAGCGCAGCGATGAGCGACCAAATCTTTATCAGTATATCGCCCGAACGTAGCGAGTTCTTTCGCTGGTCGAGCGATCAGCTAACACAGGCGCTGATTGAGAAGCGCGGTGAGGGTAGTAAGATTGGGGGTATCTATCTCGGACGTGTCCTCAGCGTTGAGAGGAGCTTGAATGCGGCGTTCGTTGAGATTGGGCTCGATAAGCCGGGATTACTGCCGCTAAAAAAACAAGGGAATCAGCCGGCCGAAGGGGATGCTTTGATTGTCCAGGTCCGTCGCGATAAGCGCGATGATAAGGGCGTTCGTCTCACCACCAGTATAAAGACGACAGTCGAAGTGAATGCGAAAGGTAAGCTTCCGCCAGCACTCCTCGTCGCGCCACCGACTGCCTGGCAGCGTGCACTTGAAACGCTCGAGGAAGTTGAGAGCATCACCTGCGATCGTCGCGTCGACGTGCCGATGGTGGAGGAATGGTGCCGGCGGGTACGCCCGGCCCTCGTTGGTAAGATCGAGTTCAGGCTTGACCGTGACTGGATACCCTCGCGCGCAGATATCACTGACGCTATAGCGCAAGGTCTGGAAGAAGAGGTGTTACTACCTGGCGGCGGCAAGCTTCTCTTTGAGCCTGTGCGAACGTTGACGGCGATCGATGTCAATTCGGCGGGCGCCAATACGGAGAAAGGAATCGAACGTACCGCCCTCTCGGTCAATATCGAAGCGGCGCGCGAGATTCCGCGCCAGCTGGCCTTGCGTAATTTAGGTGGGACTATCGTTGTTGATTTTATCGACCTTGAGAACCGCAATAAGCGAGAGCAAGTGCTGATAGCCTTGCGCGAAGCCGCAGAAGTCGATCCGGCGATCGAATGGGTCGGCAATATGTCGCGCCTTGGCCTGGTCGAGCTATCGCGGCGGCGCAGCGGGCCTACCCTGGCGGAGATGTGGCATGGCTAAATGTCCGATCTGCGGCAAGCCGACCGAGCCGGCTTATCGCCCATTCTGTTCGGATCGCTGTAAGAAGATCGACCTCAATCGCTGGCTGAGTGGGGTCTATAAGATTCCCGCATCAGCAACACCGCCGGATGAGGATGAGAATTCAAGTGATTGATCTAGAATGTTTTTTTTCATCATTTTGCGGCTGGACAAGCTGTTGTAAAGCCATTAAATATCCGCCGTTCCGCAAGGGGCCCAGATAGCTCAGTTGGTAGAGCATGTGACTGAAAATCACAGTGTCGCTGGTTCGATTCCGGCTCTGGGCACCACTCTCTTTTTCAAAACAACTTATCTGCTATTCAAGCATGAAAAAGTGCCGCGTCGTCTGGCGTTGGCGTGATTCCCAGACCAGAGCCGATTCGTTCGGCGATCGCGAGGCTGGCTGTAAGACCGGGCGATTCGATGCCATAGAGGCAAACGAGACTGGGCGCGCCGTGATCGGCCTCAGTCTCGATCAAGAAATCCGCATCGTTTCGCGGGTCGCGGGACAATTTGGGTCGGATCCCACTATAGGCAGGGATAAGAGCGCCATCGCTTAGAGCCGGGTAATAGCGACGTATAGCCGGATAGAAGTGCTTGGCGCGGGCGGGGTCGACGCTATAGTCAATTTTGTCGATCCATTCGACGTCGGGGCCGAAGCGGATTCGGCCGGCCAGATCAACCGTGGCATGAATTCCGAGGCTGCCGCGTTCTGGGACGGGATAGACGAGATGTGAAAAAGGCGGCTTGCTGCTCTGAATCGAGAAGTAATTTCCCTTAGCGAAATGCGTTGTTGGTACGCGGTCGGGTGCCAGGCCCAAGGCGCGAGCAACTCGGCTTGCATGTAACCCCGCCGCGTTGATGATCATTCGTGCCTGGACATCGCTCGGTTCATCGCCACCCAGATCAACCTGCCAGTAATCAGCTTTATGTATGCCGCGAATTACAGGCGTGCGCAATGACAAGGCGGCGCCGGCATTCTCGGCATCGCTGAGATAACTCAACATTAACTGATGGCTGTCTACAATTCCGGTAGAGGGTGATAGCAATGCCGCGACGCAATGCAATGCTGGTTCAAGCGATTGCGCAGCAGCGACGGACAAAATCTGCAGATCTTCGACACCATTGGCGAGACCCCTTTCAGATAAACGCTGTAACGCGTCGCGCTGCCCTTCATCATTCGCGACTAGCAGCTTACCGCATTGGCGATGGGCCACGCCATGATCAGTGCAATAACGATAGAGTGCTTGGCGACCACTGACGCAGAGCTGGGCCTTTAGACTGCCCGTTGGATAATAAATACCTGCATGAATTACTTCGCTGCTGCGCGAACTGGTCTCTGCGCCGATAGCGTCGCCCGAATCGACAATAACGACTTCTTGGCCAGCCCGCGCCAGGCGACGGGCGATTGCCAAACCTATTACTCCAGCCCCTATGATGAGAAAATCGAGCATAACGACGACATTAGCAGTGCTGCCGCCATGCGTCATCCCTGATCGCATACTTCTGGCGTGGGGCTTTACTCTTCGGTCGCAATTGGGCCAGAGGGATTTGGCTGCTTTGTTGGCTTGGTCATTGGTGGTGGTGTCTCCGGCTTCGACCGTACAACACTCGCCGTATGCGCCATATCAACGTTGTGCGCGCGAAAGGCATTGTCGATAGCGAAATTGAGATCAGAGGTCACTTGGTTGACATAGGCCGTATCAATCACGAAACAACGTAGCTCGAACTCCAAGCCGATATCAGCGAAGCGTCTAAAAAGCACGGTCGGCGCAGGTTCGGCGCAAATACGGCGCTGTTGTCGGGCACAGTCGAGCAGCAAGTCACGAACCAGTTTCGTATCCGTCCCCGGTACAACACGCATCGGAATGACAACGCGAATGATGCGGTCGCGCAAAGTCCAGTTGACGACAGAATTGGCGATTAGTTCCGAGTTAGGAAAGATAACACTGGCGTTATCGAATGTTTCTACTTCTGTCGAGCGTACTGAAATACGCTTTACAGTACCTTCCGTGCCGCCAACAACGATCCAGTCACCCACTTTTATTGGTCGTTCGATCAGAATCAAGATACCGGCGACGAAGTTCTCAACGATGGTTTTCAAGCCAAAACCTACACCGACCGACAAAGCACCGGCGATGATTGCGATGTTGGAAAGATCGATGCCGAGCGTAACGACGGCCAAGGTGATGACAATGATACTGCCCACATAGCCGAAACCGGCTGTTACCGAGTTCTGAAGCCCGATGTCGAATCGCGATCTTGGCAGAATTTGATCCGACAGCCAGCGCTTGACTCGCCCGACAATAAAAAGGCCTAAAACGAGGACGAAAAGCGCTAAGACAATTTCTGTCAGCGATAACGTTACCTGGCCGATCTGGATTCCGCCTACAGCTCTGCCGATGATGAGATTGAGCAGAGATTGCGAGAGACCGTAGATCACTAACAGCAGATAGAATGCCGGCAGCCAAAGGATCGTATCGACAAGCAGCCGCGCCCAGAAGCTAAGGCGAAGCGCCTGTGCTGTTCCAGGTGTTGCTGCGGCGCCTTCATCCCTTACCTCTGACCCAAGGAGTCTTACGAGGCCTTCCAGCAATGCCGATCGCAACAGCCAGGCCAGGCCAACTACAGTGAGGGTCGCAGTCACGGATATCAGGATCTGCTCGGAAAGATAGGCATATCCGATCAGCGACAGAAGCGGCGAGATGGAGGCGACGATGATTAGAAACCGACGCACGAGACCGAGAATGCCGGTGAGTCGCTGGTCGGGTGCTGCCCAATACTCGCGGCGCAGCAATGAAAGAGCGATGGCTCCCACAATGACATCTCGGAGAAACGTATTGCACGCCCGAAAGGCATCTGGCGCCTCGAGTCCGCTTTTTGTCCCCATCAGATAGATCATGTTGAAGATGGCAACAGTGATTGCAAGTAATGTGACCTTGTGGGAGATCTGTGCCGCGCCTTGGGGCGTGACTGGAATGACACGCCAGGTCGGTGCATGCGGCGATAACATCGCGCGCGCCAGGCCCGAGACGAGCAGGAAAGCGATCAGGTTTGTGGTGGTGCCGCCGACAAGAATGGAGAAAAAGTCATTCTCTATGGGCACGATTTCGGTTACCAGAAGCCCGAGTGCCGCGAGGAAAATACAGGGCAAAAGAATGTCCGCGGCTGCCATGGATGCCGCCGCCACGATACGGCGTGCATGACTTGGCTCCTCGATCATGGGTTTTGGCCCCCATTTACGACGCAGGAAGACGTGCAATTGCCAGCCGACCAGCAATGAAACGGCGATTAGAAAAGCACCGCCAATCAGAATGATACCTTCCATGCCCTGAGATGCCGCGACCCGCCACCAACGTTGTGGCGCTGCGAGGCTATCATCAACAGCGGTGAGCAATTGTTGCCAGGCTTCCAACCAAACCGTCGGTCGGAGCGGCGACGGTAAGCGTTTGAACAGCTTTGCTGTCAATTGTCCCTGCTCATGTACACCAAGGGTCGCGATCAGGTTCTGTGCGCGAACGGTCATAAGCTGCGATTGACTGATATAGCCGTCAAGCTCGGCCTGTCTTTTGATCAGCGCAGCGCGAGTAGTTGCAACCTTGCTGTCCTCGGGTGTCGTACCTTCGGCCGGAGGAGGGCCGAGACTCTGCAGCTCGGCGACGACTGATTGTACTGCCTGCTGGCTCGCGGCCCGTAAGGTTTGTGCCTCAGCAATCACGCTTGCTAAAGACTTTGTCACGGCCTCGATTTTAGGGCGGTCCAGCGTCTCGCTCTGCAGCATCTTGTCTGCTGCTTGCAGTATTTTATCCCAACTCTCAATTTTTTGCGGGACGTCGATCAAAGGATTCGCGCCCGTCGTCGTCTGGGCGTGCGCAAAGCTAATAAGGCTGGCGATCGCGAAAAAGAGAATAAGCAAAAGACGGGAAATCGGACGGTTTGCCGACATTCTGGAAGCCTGCAATGTGAATTAATGAAGTGCTGCGCCAGAGTAGCCCGCCGGACAGCTATGTCCAGGGATTAAGCAGCGCCCTTCCTAATAGCTGCCAGTAAAAACGATTTCAAATTGTTGAGAAGTTATTCAAATCCCGATAAACGGCTGCAAAAGCCGGCCAAGCCAGTTACTGAAACGCAACGGGCCATCGATAACACTAAGGCAGATGCAGAAACCTTCTACTCCGGCGACGGGACGATGGTTGACCGATTCATCCGCCATTTCAATATCACCTCGCGCGTAGCGCTGTCCCAGAGAGGTATAATCGCCTTTGAGTATGAGCGTCAGCTCAGCTCCGCTATGACTATGACTGAAGAGTGATTTTCCCGGCGTGATTCGCAAAAGCCGCGCTGTTGTCCCTCTGTCCCGGATAAGTGGCATATGGTCGATTCCGGGAGCAATAGCGCGCCACGTCGCAGCTTCTACATCGCCGCCGACATAGCGGCGCAAGGGTGCCGGCAAGACCTGATGAGCTCTAGGAAGCGGCGACGACGTGGCCGGTATGTGCGTTGGCATTGGTGTCGACTTTGCACGCGCTAATGTCGCTGCAAAGGCGTCTTCGGCCAACGGCGTCTCCGGCAAGGCTTCCACCATGCTGCCGCCCATCACTTCATAAATCGCAGCATCATGACGGCATGCACGGCACAACGTCAGATGGCTCGCGATTACCAAAGCACTCGCTTCATCCAATGTCCCGCTGATGTAAGCTGCAACCAGTTCTTCACCTGGATGATGATTCGGGTAACCGGAATAGCGAAGATGTGATGACGTGTCGGCATTCATAGTTCAAGCTCTCCAAGCATTTTACGGAAGCGCTGAAAGGCGAGGCGCATGCGTGATTTGACAGTACCTAGCGGGATATCAAGCTCGGTAGCGATCTGTGCGTGCGGTTTGTCCTCGAAAAATGAGAGGTGGATTATGCGGGCTTGTTCTTCCGGAAGCACTGCCAAAGCAGCGTGTATAGCGATCGCCTGACGGCGCTGATCGAGGACCGCACCTGGTTCAGCTGGATCATCTGGCACAAAGGTCGGATCGCTAAGCTCGACCTCTGGGCGATGTTGGCGGCGAAAGGCGTCGATGCGCAGGTTTCGTGCAATGGAGAATATCCAGGTACTGGCGCCCGCTTTGTCGGCGTCAAAGAGATGCACCTTGCGCCAAACCGAGGCCATCGCCTCTTGTGCCAGTTCCTCAGCTACGTCCTCGGTAGCACCCAACTTGCGCATGTAGGATTTAAGTCTTGGAGCGTAATGTTTAAACAGTTCGGCAAAAGTCGTCTCATCATGCGTAGTCTTAAGAGCGCATAAAAGCGCTGTCATGCGCGTAGCCACCGCGCCGGCACCAAGTGCCTCAGGTTGAGTGTCGCTAAGATTCATTCGGCCCGTTACGACTTCCGATGCGGATCCATAGGTACTTTTAGCGGCTTTCGGCGCAATCTGCACCCTTGCCGGACGGGGTAGGGTCCGAATGAGCACTTTGTGCCGATTGGGACAAAAAAAACCCAACTCAGCAGTGAAAAAGGGCGATGTGGATAGGTTTTCCATCTCCGGTTTACGGACCTGATACCTTCCTGGATCAGGGTCAGGC
>CAYOYT010000104.1:0-1870 GCA_964408245.1 uncultured Dongia sp.
AGGTGCCCCAACTCGCCGCCGGCGCTTGCACACCGATACCCAGGAAGGAAAGGAAGCTCTCGGTGAGGATCGCCTCCAGAACAAGTAAGCTCGAATAAACAATGACTACATTGACTGAGTTCGGCGCCACATGCTGACAGATGATCTGCCAGGATGTCATGCCACCGGCCCGCGCTGCTTCGATGAATTCGCGGTGCCGCAGGCTGACCGCTTGACCACGCGCGATGACGGCCGGAGTTAACCACAAGGTCACGACGACCGCGATGAAAAGAGAAACGTTCCTCATGCCCAGGGTGTCGCCAAGGCTAATATTGATCATGATGACCAGAAACATGAAGGGGACGCTGAGCAAGATGTCGACAAAGCGCATCATCAAATCGTCGATTCGGCCGCCCAGATAACCGGCGGTAGCCCCGTAGACCACGCTGATAAGAACCGAAGCGATGGCGCCGAAGAAACCCAATGCCAGCGAGACGCGACCACCATCCAGCACCCGGAGTAGCAGATCGCGCCCCAGATCATCGGTGCCGAAGGGATGGATGGAAAAGAAGTCAATCGGCGCGGACATGTTCTCAAAATCCGCATCGTCCGCCGTGAACGGCATAAATAGCGGAGCGATATAACAGGCCAGGATGATCAGAACCAAGACGACCAGGCTGATCACCGCCAGCCGGTTGCGGGTAAAACGGTATAGCGAAGCGCGGAAGGGCGACAGCCCCCGCGCCGGTACCGACGACGTCTGATCTTGCGCAATATCAGTCATAACGCACCTTAGGGTCGAGCCATGACCGGGCGACATCCGTAAGGATATTAGCGCCGATAACGATAGCCCCGTAGAACATCGTAACCCCCATTACCAGCGGGTAATCTCGGCCAGTGGCGCCCTCAACGAAATAACGACCAATACCAGGTATCTGGAAGATCTTCTCGATCACAATCGAGCCGGTGATGGTAATGGCGGTCGCTGGCCCAAGATAGGCAACGATCGGCAGGATAGCGCCGCGCAAGGCATGGT
Source organism: uncultured Dongia sp. (assembly GCA_964408245.1). Lineage (GTDB taxonomy): Bacteria > Pseudomonadota > Alphaproteobacteria > Dongiales > Dongiaceae > Dongia. The sequence continues at coordinate 1,016 of CAYOYT010000104.1, forward strand.
GGATGACGGTGCGCCGAGCGCCAATGCCCTTGGCTCGCGCCGTGCGCACATAATTACTGCGCATCGTCTCGATCATGCTGGCACGCATCAAGCGAGAGACGTAAGCGATACCGGGCAACGATAAGGTGATGATTGGTAAAACCTTGAATGACCAGCTACCGTCCCAGCCAGCAATCGGCAGCCAGCGCAAATCAAGCCCCAGCATCAATTGAAGCACGGGGCCGATAACGAAGACCGGAATGGCAAGACCCACCATCGCGACAGCGCTGGCGCCGTAATCGATAGAGGTGTTGCGGCGCAATGCGCCGGCGATACCGAGGGCGAGACCAATGATCGTCGAGACGATCATAGCCCAAAGACCGACTTCGAGCGAGGTCGGGAGACCAATAGCGATCAATTCAGAAACGTTGTAGTCGCGATATTTCATCGACGGGCCGAAATCGAAATGCAGCATACCCCAGATCCAACGCCCGAACTGCATCCATAGCGGCTCATCGAGATGGAAAGCACGCTCGACATTGGCGCGGATTTCGTCAGGCACACGGCGGTTGCCAGAGAACGGTCCGCCGGGCGCCAGGCGCATCATGAAAAAACTGATCACGGCAAGCGCCACCAGCGTGGGAATGGCGCTGAGAATGCGTCGAATGGTAAAGGCAAGCATGAGGTCCTGGCTATCGCGCTGGACGAAACGAGAAGGGCGGCACCATTGCGGTACCGCCCCTTGAGGCTTCTTATTCGCTAATCGACATAAAACGCGTCGGATGCACGTCCGCCGGATTGTCGACCCACCCTTGCAGCCGCTTGGCGATCAAGTGCCGGTTCGGGCTGGAAGCAATCGGTGCCACGAGATAATAG
>CAYOYT010000104.1:1880-7611 GCA_964408245.1 uncultured Dongia sp.
GGATTCGGTCCCGATAAGCCACTCTCGCTCACGATCGAATCGAGCAACGCTTTCTCTGCCTCGGCCAACACTTTCCAACGTTCCTTCTGATCCGTCAAAGGCATCGCCTTATCAAAGGCCGCCTCGAACGCCGCACTCTTCCAGTGATAGCCAACCTCGGCGCGGGGATCCACATAAGCCAGATAGGTTTCTGGCCCGGGGAAATCACCAATGAGCTTGTCGTTGAAGACGTCCCATCCGCCGGCGTTGAAGGCTGCGAGCCAGCCGTCGCGATCCTGCGCATTGACCTTCGCGTCGACGCCAAGCACCTGCTTCCACATGACGGCGACGGTTTCGGCCTGTTTCTTGTAGACTTCATTATTGCTCGATTCGATCGTGAGCGAGAGTGGCTTATCGGGACCGAATCCGGCGTCGGCATAGAGCGCCTTGGCCTTCGCGACACGATCTTCCTTGCTCATCGTTGCTTCCGCGATTTTGGGCGCGTCATAGCCCGGTATCGGCACGGAATAACCATAACTTACCACATAACCGGCCTTCACCACCTTATTGACCAAGGTGTCGCGATCAATCGCCATAGAAAGCGCCTGCCGCAACTTGATGTTGTCGAAGGGTGGCTTGGTTATGTTGAAGCTCATATAATTGGTCTCAGTCGAGGCCGAGATATGAACCTGATCGCCAAACTCGCCTTGCAGACCGTCGATCTGTGCCGTTGGAATGTCTGCCGTGGAATCAAGCTCGCCAGCGCGCCATAACTTGATTGCCGTGCTGTCATCTTCAGTCACGCGGTAGACGACCTTGTCGATCTTGACATTGCCGGCATCCCAGTAATTAGGGTTCTTTTCCAGCGTCACATGGCTCTGCGGTACATTCTCGGTAAGGATGTAAGCGCCGTTGCTAACGATATTGCCCGGCTTGATGAAATCCTTGCCGAATTTCTCAAGGCTCGCCTTATGCAGTGGTGGGGCGTAGAAAGAGCCTAGCAAAAAAAGCGCATGGGGCGCAGGGGCGTCGAGCTTCATCACCACCGTCTTATCGTCGGGTGCTGAAAGGCCAACAGTCTTAGCATCCTTGCTCTTGCCGTCGACGAAATCCTGGGCGCCACTTATGCGAATGGTTGAAGTGAAGACATAGCCCTTATCGGATGCCGTATTGGGATCAATCGTGCGGATGATGCCGTCGACGAAATCCTGGGCCGTCATCGGATCGCCGTTCGACCATTTAAGGCTGTCACGTAAGTGGAAGGTATAAATGAGACCGTCATCGCTGATCTCCCATTTTTCCGCGGCACCAGGAATGACGGCGCCGCCGGCATCGCTGCCGACCAGTCCTTCATAGGCGTCGTCGAGCACCCAACCTTCCCACGCAAGGAAGTTGATGTGCGGATCGAGCGTGCCGATGGTAGCGCCGATGCCGCGGTTGAGAACACCACCGGCTTTACTGGGTGCTGCGGTAGAAACTGCCGCAGCTGTTTCAGTGGCATTAGAAGCTGCTGCCGGCGCCTCAGCTACACTTGCAGAAGCAGCGGAAGATTGTTCGGCCGTGCTCTGGTCATTTTTCTTTTCGTCACCGCATCCGCCGACAGCCAATAAAGTTCCTAGCGCGGCCGCTATCGCAAACTTACGAAACAACATAATGCATCTCTCCCAATCACACTTCCCTGACTTCACCGTTCGCCGACCGGTTTTTCCGATCTGACGTTGCTACCCTAACGCCTCTCGCCCAGTATTCACAAATAGGATAGATGGGATAGTAGGATCGCGCGATGCTGTCACGGGAGCCCGGTAACTACTCAAAGTAGCTTCCTAAAGAAGTTTTTCAATTTAAGCCATGATATTGGGGCATTGTCGAGCTGGCCCCCAACCCGAGGTCACCCATGAACGTCTCACTCGATGCCGCCGTTACCGAAGCTGAAAATTGTTACAGGGCCGCCAACCCGGCCAGTCTTGCGCGCCACGAAGCCGCTCGAAACGCCATGCCGGGCGGCAATACCCGGACGGTCTTGCACTACTCGCCCTTCCCGCTCGCCTGGTCGAGAGGTGAAGGTGCCGTTCTTACTGATCTCGATGGCCACAGCTATGTTGATTATCTGGGTGAGTATTCGGCTGGCCTTTACGGCCATTCCAACCCAAAGATAAAAGCTGCGCTCAAGAAGGCGATCGACGACGGCACTGTGCTGGGCGGTCCCAATGTCTATGAGGCGGAATTGGCCAATCTACTCAAGAGCCGCTTTCCGTCGCTGCAGTCGCTACGCTTCTGCAATTCCGGCACGGAGGCTAATGTCTTCGCCTTGATGACCGCCCAGGCCCATACCGGTCGCAAGAAAGTGATGGTGTTCGATGGTGGATATCATGGTGGCGTCCTTTATTTCGGCCACGGCGGCATTGCCATCAACCTGCCGCTCGATTGGGTGATCGCTCCCTATAATGACGTCGATGGTACGCTGAACCTCATCCGCCAACACGGCGCGGAACTTGCCGCCATTCTGATCGAGCCGATGCTGGGGAGCGGCGGCTGCCTGCCGGCGCGCAAGGATTTCCTTGGCGCCTTGCGGCAGGCTGCAAGCGAGCTCGACATCATTTTGATCTTCGATGAGGTAATGACCTCGCGTCTTTCCTCGGGCGGCCTGCAGGCCACACTGGGTGTGACGCCGGATATGACCACGCTCGGCAAATATCTCGGTGGCGGTTCGTCCTTCGGCGCCTTCGGCGGTCGCGCTGACATCATGGGACATTACGACCCGGAAAAGCCCAATTATTGGCCACATGCCGGCACGTTCAACAACAATGTGCTGTCGATGGCCGCAGGCCTCACGGGATTGCGCGACATCTATACGCCGGACGTCGCCACTGCGCTCAACACCAAGGGCGACCAACTACGCAAGGCCTTGAATGCTCTTGCAGAGAAGCACGGCGTGGCACTGAACTCAACCGGTGTCGGCTCCTTCGTTGGCATACATTTCACCAAGGATATCGTCGACCGGCCGATCTATGCAAATACTCAGGAAGAAGCACGGCTGAGCAAGCTCCATAAGTTGATGCATCTCGACTTCATTGCCGCTGGTTTGTTCTTCGCTCGGCGCGGCTATATGGCGCTGAGCCTTGCCCTCACCGACAGTGAGATCGACCGCTTCGTCGTAGTGATGGACGAATTCATCATCTCGCGAAAGCCGCTGCTGGCGGCTTAAGTGCCGAGATAGTCCCGAATCGATGGATGTCGGGAAGCTAGCACCGCGGCGGTTGGGCCGCTGGCGACGACCTCACCCGCCGCAATGAAGGCCGTGTGATCGGCGGCAAACAGCGCATCCGCCGGATCATGCGTGACCATAAGAATGGTAAGATTTTTCTGCGTTCGCAATGACAGAATAAGCTCGAGCATTTCCTTGCGCAGGGCGGGACCCAGCGCGGCGAAGGCCTCGTCTAGCATCAAGACGGGGCGCTTGCGCAGGATGCAGCGGGCGATTGCCACGCGTTGGCGCTCTCCACCTGAGAGCTGGCCAGGCAGGCGTTCCTCGAATCCAGTAAGGCCGACTTCCCCCAGCGCCCATCCTACCTGCTCCTTCTCAGATTGTGTCAGACGTAGTCCCGGGTGCAGGCCGAAGCCGACATTCTGGACAACATTGAGATGGGCAAACAGATTGTGATCTTGGAAGAGCGTCGTCACCGGCCGGGCATGGGGTGGAAGACCCGTGATCTCTAAGCCATCAATGACGATCTGACCGGCCTGCGCTACCTCGAAACCGCCGATAAGCGCCAACAATGTGCTTTTTCCAGCACCACTTGGGCCGATCACCGCCATCACCTGACCCTTCTCGACGGTGAGATCGAAACGCATCAGCACGTCTTCATAGGTGAACTCAACACCTTTGATCTCAATGTAGCTCACGACCACCCACCCAGCGTTCCAACACCGCATATGTCACCAAGGTCAATGCCAGCAGCAACAGAGCTGTGCTAGCGGCACCATCCAGCCGATAAGCGCCAAGCTGACCGTAAAGTAGGAGCGTCAGATTGGTGAGATTCTGGCTGCCGAAAAGTGCTATGGCGCTGAGATCACCCATGGCGATAACGCTAGCAAGGGCGAAAGCACTACCTAGGGGTCGACGCAGAATCGGCCAATCGATCGCGCACCAGCGATTCCAGCCTCGTATGCCGAGTGCGACGCAAAGCTTATCATGTCGTTCCACTGCCACTGCTACCGCCGGCTCCAGCAGGCCAAGCACGAAAGGCAATGCCATCATCGCATTGAGAAGAACGATACCTGGTATCGCGACATCATAAAGATTGATGCGGCCGCTGGCGGCGAGAAACACGGCGGTACCAATCACCATAGGTGAGACGAAGAGGCTAAGCCGACCGGCGAGCGCCATGAACATAGCGATGCGGTGAAAACCCAAGACAGTAAGGCTCCGCCGCGCCTGCGCCAGCAGATAACCCGCAAGTGTGGCCGCGGCACCGCCGGCAATACCAAGAGCAAGGCTCGTGCCCGTCGCGGTCACCAAGCTTGGAAGGGAAGCTGCCGCATGAAGACCGCTGATACCTTTCTGCATCAGCGCGGCCATCGGCAAGCCTATGAAGAGAGCCGCCAGAAAAACAACCACGTAATCGATCACGCGCGAACAGTTTGAAAATCCGTCGTAGCGGCGGATTACTAAGCGCGTGATAGGACCCATGGCCATATGTTGCCCCGTGCGCCACACCGCCCAGGCTCCACCCCCGCAAAGCAACACTTGCAGAAGAGCGAGGACGGCACCAAGGCTGAGATCGAAATCGAAGCGCAGCGCCTGGTAGATCGCAACTTCGAGCGTTGTCGCTGCCGGCCCACCGCCCAATGTCAGCGCCACCGCAAATGTGGTGAAGCAGAGCATAAAAATGATGATCGCGATCCCCGGCAGTTGCTGGCGCAGCAGCTGAATTTCGATGAATCGAAAAACATCTCGCCCACGCATGCCGAGCTGTGCTGCGAGCCGCCAGTTTTCTGCTGGTACTGCCGCGTAGGCTGGCAGTAATAGCCGGATAGCAAGCGGCAGATTGAAGAAAACATGGGCGATAAGAATGCCATGCAACCCATAGATACGCGGTCGCCAGTCCAATGCCAGATAATCTGACGCGGCAGCGAGATAACCACTGCCCCCGAACACCGCCACGATGCCAAAAATGCCGACGATGGTCGGCATCATCATCGGCAGGGCACAAAGACGCAACAGCCAGATTCGGGCGGGAAATGCAGGTCGCCGCGCGAAGGCACGCGTCACCGGGACGGCGATTGTGAGCGACAGCAAGGTCGACAACAGAGCCTGCCACAAAGTGAAGGTCAGCACCTTGCCGAGATAGGTAAGCGATGTGCCGGCGAGATCGTCGCCGGCCTGTAACAACAGAACGAAGACGGCAACGCCGCCTGCCGCCAACATGAATGCAAGGCCGCAACCAATCACAACGGTCGCAGACCATTGCGCCATGCATGCGGCGGGAGAACGCGCGCGCGGAGACATTATTGGCTGACGCCCTCGACCCATGCCTTGACCCAAGCATCGCGATGCTTAGCGGCCTCGTGGGCTGGCAGCAGCAGCGACTTTTGCGGCCTGGGCAAGGCTGAGAATTCCGACGGCAGGTCTGCGCCGATATCGCGTACCGGATACATGTAGTTCGTGGTTGGAATAACCTTCTGCACCTCTGGCGAGATCAGGAATGCGAGGAAGGATCTAGCAAGATCGCTATGGGCAGAGCCGTTGATC
>CAYOYT010000105.1:0-7602 GCA_964408245.1 uncultured Dongia sp.
ATCTTGTGCATTGCACTTTATACAGTTGAGAAATGAGTCCGGTTCTGGCCGACAGCCCGCGGACAAGATCAATCCATAAAGCGGCCGCACGGAATTTCAAGATGCGGCCGCGTGTCGCAGCCTAGATTTCCGTCTGCTCCGAAATCTCCAGCGCATCGTCCACCTCGATGCCGAGGTAGCGGACGGTGCTCTCCAGCTTGGAATGCCCGAGCAACAGCTGAACGGCCCGCAGGTTCTTCGTGCGCTTGTAGATCAGCGTTGCCTTGGTTCTCCGCATGGAATGCGTCCCATAGGCCGACGAATCCAGCCCGGCAGATTCGGCCCAGTGATGCACGATCCGCGCATATTGGCGTGTCGAGACATGGGGTGACCTCGCCACCCTGCTCGGGAACAGAAACTGATCGCTTCGCAGGTGAGATTTTTCCAGCCAGGCAGACACTGCCACCCTCGTCGGTTCCGTCAGTTCAAACTGCACTGGCCGCTGCGTTTTCCGCTGGATCACCATGGCGCGGGGGAGCACCTGGTTTCCGTGGGTGATGTCGCGCACCCGCAGGCTGACAAGATCGCAGCCCCGAAGCTTGCTGTCGATGGCCAGATTGAACATGGCGAGGTCGCGGACCGCATGGGCATTCTGGAGGTAGATGCGAATGGCCCAGATGTCCTTGGGCTTGAGCGGTGGCTTCTGGCCGACGAGCTTTCCCTTGTTCCAGGCTTCGCGTTTGTTGATGGCTTCCATGAAAGACTCCTTGGTTGTTGATCGGAGTCTGATTGTTCAGCGAAACGCGTAGAGACGGATATTGATTTAGTCCCGTAATGGGACTAAACTTCCTGTATGCGAATCATTGCCGTCAGCCATTTGCGCGCCTTCTGGGAGGACAACCCAGAAGCGGAGCAGCCATTGAAGTCGTGGGCGGATGAGGTGAAGAAGGCGACATGGCGTCAGCCTGCGGACATCAAGGATCAGTACCGCAACGCCAGCGTTCTAAAGAACCGTCGTGTCGTTTTCAATATCAAGGGCAATGACTATCGCCTGGTGGTCTCGGTAGCTTATCGCTTCCAGGCCGTGTACGTGAAGTTCATCGGCACCCATGCCGAGTACGATGCGATTGATGCTGTTACCGTCGAGATGGAGCGCTGACATGGAAATTCGTCCGATTCACACTGAAGCAGACTATCAGGCCACATTGCGTGAAGTGTCGGCGTATTTTGACAATGAACCGGAACCCGGAACGCCCGACGGGGATCGCTTTGAAGTGTTGCTGACCTTGGTTGAGGCGTATGAGGCCAGGAATTTTCCGATCGACTTGCCCGATCCGGTCGAGGCCATCAAGTTCCGCATGGAGCAAGGTGGGCTAACGCCTAAGGATCTGGTCCCGGCCATCGGCCGCCTGAACCGGGTCTATGAAATTCTGGCCCGCAAGCGCCCGCTGACACTCAACATGATCTGGCGACTACATGAGAAATTCGGCATTCCTGCGGAAAGCCTGATTCGCCCAACCAAGCTTTCGACAGTTTCTTGATTGGGAGTCTCACAGTCGCCCGTTCCATCAAGATCCCTCGACCTGACGTCCGCTGTCAGCTAGTAAGCAGCCGTCTCGGGATGAGACTGGCAACGGCGGCATTGGCCGAACTCCTGACCTACGGGGGCTAATGTCAAATGATCTATGGTTGGTCATCTGATACGAAATTGACGGATGATGCTTGTTCTATCCAGGTTCGATATCGGAGATCCACATGAGCCAATACTCAACGTATTACATGCAGTCACAAGGCGAGCGCTTCAGCCTCGTTGAGGCGGGTGTTTCCGAGAAAGTGCTGGCGAAAACTGCGCGTGATATGGGGTTTGATGAGGACAAATTGCGGGCAATTCTGCGGTTGCGACGTTCTCACCGCTCGACGAAAGGCACCTCCGCCAATGGTGTGTTTCGTGCCGACGAAGCGAGTCGTGTTGTCGCCTTGCTCCGGTTGATCGGGCAAGTAGAGACCATGGTTGCTGAGGCCGGAAACCCAGAGCATTTCGATGCTGCCAGATGGTTGGCAAAATGGATGAAGAATCCGAACCAAGCGCTTGGCGGGAAGTGTCCCGCCGAATATATGCATTTAACGGCGGGACTGGAATTGCTGTCTGCGCTTTTGGCGCAGTTTCAATCGGGCGCCTACGCGTAGCCCTGTAATGCCGGCAGGCCAATAGACTCGTTAAAGTTCTGGCCTAACAGGGAATGAGGCGATAGGCAGTCTGTCGACTTCGTATCCGGTTCCCCAACTCGAATCGAGGAAGAACCTCATCCGAGAGGAGGGCATACCATTCATCCACTGATATCGATTCCGGAGATTCGACCCTTAGTCGGAAGAACTGTAGTCCAGACGCTGCCATCAGCTTATTCTTCTTCTCATCTCTTCGAGAATCTCTAAGGTGATCGTGTTGTCGACTATCAAGCTCAAAGGCGGCGACAGGATCTCCTTCATCCGGCACGACAAGAACAGCATCTAACCGACATAGTCGGCCGTAACGGGCAAGATCGTTACCGATTCCTTCTACTCGATCTAAATCGACAATCTGATCGAGCGGGTAGTTGGGAAGAGCGATAAGCCCTGGAAATCGGAGAGATAGGGCGCGATGGAATGTACGCTCTTGTTGGCTTCGGAAGATTGATCGACAAATACCACTGGCATCTGAATATCGCCCATCTCCCATCACCATCTTCATGATGTGTGCAACGCGGCGTACCTGTAGGACTGTAGTATTTGTATTTCCGGCGGCATGATTAATGGCATGGCCGGTAAGGCGCGTCTGCTGTTTGCCGATTGTCTTCGATAGCGCTACTAGCGCATCCGAAGCAAGGATCGACGCAAGCCTGTCTATTGCCTCCTTTGGGGCGACGATGGCCTTACTCAATAGCAATTCGGCGTAACACTCTCCGAGTGCCAGGACGTTGGGTGGCGGTGATGCCGACTCTAGAAGGAGGCATAAGCCTTCGCCGCCGAGTGCGCCGAGATAATCATCGTTCGCATGCATCGCCCCTTTTTGCTTCTGCGCGATCAATGAATCTAGAAATCCATCGTGATCGCGTTCCGCCAGTTGGCGCCGCATATGCTGAATGCTTTGAAGCGGCAGGCTCGTCTTCACAGGTCTCGTCGTCTAGGTTGCCTGACTAGCATGGTACTTTTACGCACCCAAATTGTCACTCATAGAGCGTGGCTATAAAGAGGTCGGCTCCATAGCATCCACGGATCGAATCTATCTAGTGGATCGTGACCTCAACGGACCCCAAAACACTCTTTGGCCGACGACTGACCATGCTGCGCAAGGAAAAGGGCTGGTCGCAGGAGCAACTCTCCCTTCAGAGTGGTTTAGCACGCAGTTATCTCGGTGGTGTCGAGCGCGGACAGCGGAACATCGCTCTGGAGAACATCGTGCGACTTGCTCGGACATTGGGCGTCCGCCCCTCAGTGCTGCTTGAATTTTCGGAAGAATAGAGCGCGCGCAGCTTCCGTCAATAATTCGGCACTACACCGAGATTCTCATACCGCCAGCTGAATACTTTGGGGGTACGCGTAATGGTTTCCTATCTGCTCCATGGACTCGCCGTCGCCTTGGGCGGCGGCCTTGCGATACCACGCAAGAGCTTGTGTGTGGTTCTTGGCGGTTCCGTATCCTTGGTCGAAGAAATACCCGAGCCCCCTTTGAGCTGTGGGGTTTCCCGCTTTTGCAGCAGGCTCAATCTCCTTGAACGCTGTCTTATAGTCTTGGCGTTTGAGTGCCGCCAAGCCCGTGTCTAAGTCTGCAAAGGCCGGCCAGCAATAACCCAAGGTGGACATGGCGGCAAGGCTTGCCAGCGTGCTCTTCATGTTGGCTCTCCCATGACGGACGGCAACTCGCCTCAGTGATGTTGTTTGCATTGGAATCATACAGGACGATAGCCGCTGTGTTCGCTACCGCTTATTCCTTTTCGACCAGCGATGCCGCCTTCGCCGCGAGCCGATTGCGCTCATCCATCAGGCTGTCATACATCGAATACATCTCCTGAATGTGCACCAACAACCCTTTGAATGTTTCCTCTTCCTGCGACCTAACTTCTCCCTTCACTTTCTCTCGGAGTGCTTTGTTCTTCGCCATCAGATTGGCAATGAGCTCCTGGTCATTGGCCACTTTTTGTTTTTCTTTCTGCGTCGCCTTGAGGTCCTTAATGCGCTCTTTGAGGTCCGGATAGCGGTTGTAGATCAAAGAATGTGAGACCCCGCATTTCTCGGCTACGGAGTGGATGCTGATGCTCTCGCCGGCCTCCAACATCTGGTTGATGGTCTCGACGATCTTGGTTCTGGTGTTCATTACTTGGCTCCCATGGCCGTCGGCATCCCGATTTCCAACCTGGCGACGATCTTGGTTGCGGCGAACAGGTTGTCCTCAAGAGACTGCCGAAACACTTGGAACTGCTGCTGCGAATCCATAGGCATAGCATCAATGTGTTCGATCTTGGTTTCGCAGTTGATCTTGATGGCACGCCAGAAAGGTAGATGCTTGGGTGTGGCGAAGTAGGTGTCGCAATAGAGGCAGTGCGAAGGGTCTGCCGCGTTCTTGATCTTGCACGATGGGCCTTTGGTGCAGTAGCCGTGAGGCAACCCTCGGATTGCCTCGCTATGCCGCGTCGTGAAGGCGATTATTTCCTTTGTGTCCTTGAAGTGTGGCAGTTGCTCGGTCCCATAAACCTCGTGGTCCTGACCGGCATTCAGTGCGCGAAGCATCCTGGCCAGCCGCTCACCGCCACCACCTGCCACCTTCCCCAACTCGGCCGCGTGCACAATGTCATCAATAGCGCGCCCATTCACGAACGCCTCGAACTGCTCAATGACGATGCGCAATTCATTGAGCGACTTGAACCCGCGTTCGGCATACACCATCGTCATCGCTCGATGCAGATGCTTGAACTGATACTTGATGTCATCCAGATCGCCGAGCCGGTTGGCGATGATGAACCAGGCAAAGGTATGCCGGAATTGATGTGCGGTCAGGTTGAACGGATCGCCTGCTGAATAGGGTTTGCCGCGATGGCCGCTGTTCGCGGCTACTGAGCGGTAATTGCATTCCATCTGCTCAAGCTGGGTCAAATCGTCGTCCGTGACAGGAAAGCTGTATTTGTCGAGACTGAGCGCTAGGACCCCATCGCTCCCCTTCGTGTACCCGACAAAAAACGCGGAGGCGGCGGTGAAGCGAAGGCCAAACAACCACTCGTCAGCGAGACCGTGCTCGACCTCATTGCGCTGCTGTTCCGTGAGCCGGTCGCTAAAGTGCTTTAGGAGCAAGCGGCCACGCTCGTAGTAGAGTTCATTGACCTTCGACAACAGCGTGACGGCGCGGTAGGCGAGGTCGTTGGCGATCCAGTCCAGGGGGATCGCATTGTCGTCCGTTTTGGACAACAGGCTGCGAACGTAAAAGATCTCCTCACCGTTTTCGGTGCGGCGACCGGCACAGTGCGTCTTTAGGGCACCCGCCTCGCCATCGCGCATGCCGGTGAAGGAAAGAACTAGCGCATAGGTATGCCGCTGCAAATCGCGGAAATATGTCTCCAGCAGGTCGGCTAGGCGCTTTGCAGCGTGACGCTCCACAGAGCGCACCGCAACCAAGGGATCAGCGCACTGGCTTATCCCGAACGCCCTGTGTGTCTGGCGGAATACTGCGGCGAACTCCTTGAACTTTTCCTCTGCCTGCGCTAGGTAACCAGTGGCTTCTGCAATCAGACGCTTCATGACTCCGGTGGGGATGATGCTATGCCGCAGGCGGTTCTCTGCCTCATGCTTTTCGATCTCCACAAGGGTGAATTCATCTACCATCTCCATGAAGTCGTCACGTCGAACCAATCCGTAATCAGTGAGATGCTTCACGGCGTTCCGAACGGTCTTATAGGCGGATGTCAATGCGCCGGCATTCATACCACCTTTGTCGGTCTCGTCCATGAGGAAGCCGAGCAGGAGGGTTCTGAGTTTCATCGCAGGCAGCGACTCAAGGGCGCGGAACGACCGCAGTCCACGGTGGCTACAATAGCGGGCCAGCTTCACCAAGGTGCGTGTCCTCTGCGAAACCGTCGGCCATTTGTATGGAGCGCTGCCTTCCTTGAGGCCGGAGTGCAACAACAACAGCATGATGGATTTCAATTCGAAGTCGTACTGATGGCTTCCTGTCTGGATCACCAGTCCCTTCTTAATCCCCTTGGGACGGAAGTCGCTGCCGCCGAACGTGTAGCTGGCCTTGATCGAGCGGCGATCACCATAAGCCCACAGCACCTTGTCGGCAAGCGCGTCTATCTCCTCCGGCGGCAAGTCCTTGAGCGTGATTCGGCCATTCACCGTGGAAATCGCATCAATTACATCTGTAAGGTTCGTATGCATGGCTTCCTACCCGTTCAGCGCAAGGGAGCATCCGCGAGGGCAAACGACCAATCTGGATGCATCCCCCTAGTGCTCTGCAAGGACTCTCCCTTCTGGATGACGCCAGGCGTCAATTCCTCCAGCCTTTTGAGGATGTCCGCGATCCGCGCCTTGAGGATGTCGATGTGAGCTTGCTGATCCTCGGTAGCATCACCGTCTAGGACCGATGCTTCCATGGCTCGCAGGAGGTATTCGCGGTAACTGAGCAGCTTCCAAACGTGCTCGGGATCGGCTACCAAGCGGAAGAACTTACACCAGATGCAACTGAGAAAGTCTGCGCAATAGCGGACGCCGGCGCCGCGCTCGGCGTGTAACCGTTTGTGCTCCACCCCATACCGTTCCGCCTCGCTATCCTCACCAAGCGATGCGCACTCGCCTGCCGGGGTGTGCTGAAGGGCCACTATCGGATCAGTCACGATGACGATCTCAGTGCCGATCTCCTTGCCTGTGAAGTATTTCCCCATAACGTCGACCGCCTTGCCAAGCGTGTAGCGGGATTGATTCTCGTCAATCCTGTAATAGCTCGATTCAAACGTCCTGAAATCGTGCTTGGCTGCCGACTCGTAGTCGCGCAAGTCTTTCTGTACCTGGCGATACAGATGGTTTACTCCGCCCTTCCTGATCTTCTTTGAGTCAAAGGTCAACGCGCATCCTTGCTTAGCCAACAGTTCGGTGACTGTCCTGGTCGCAGCCATCGGCAAGCGCTGGGGCACTCCCTTGCGTTCAATCAAGAATATGAATGACCGGTAGGGATTGTTGGCCGAAAGAGACGCCCGAAGTCCGGTGGTGAGTTCATCCCGGATGTGCAGCAGATCGGCAACAGCACTGCGCATTGCCGAGATATTGGTGGTCGGGTCGCTGAACGTGTAGGCATCGGTGCGATAACCGGCCCGCGCCTTTCGCAGCACAACCGCCACGGTCCCATTGGGGTTCAATGGCGTTGCCGTCCGCACGATGTCGTCGCACTCGATGGCAAGTGTTGGCGAGAGATTCCAGCCCGTTTTAAGGAGAATGCGGGCGAGCAACAGTGCGATCCGGTATTCTCCTTGCATCGCGGGATCCGTCAGCAGGTTCTCAACGTGGAAGGCTAGTTCGCGGCACTGCTCGGCACTGTAGTAATCGTCGGTGTTGAGTCGCTTGAGGTGTTTTTCGGTGCGGCTGATCGTGATCGGATAGGCT
>CAYOYT010000106.1:0-7594 GCA_964408245.1 uncultured Dongia sp.
GTCCTTACGCGTGCAAAAACAGGCGTAGAGAACACCCATTGCCTGGAGACGCGAAAGCGCGGCTTGGTAATCAGCGAAGTGTTCCGATTGCCGCCGCACGGGACCATCCCAATCCAAGCCCAGCCAAGTAAGATCCGCCACTACAGCGGCATCGAATTCAGGCCGGCACCTTGTCCGATCGATATCTTCCATGCGCAACAGAAACCTTCCCCCCACTTGCTTGGCCCGTGACCAACCGTCGAGCGCCGAATGAGCATGACCGAGGTGGAGGTAGCCAGTCGGGCTGGGAGCAAAGCGGGTTACGAGCGGCATATTAAGGGCTTAAGTAGGAGGCGATAGGTCGATCTACAACCTTTGACGGCCATTTTCGCCAGGAAAATTAGTCGATCCTCGCGCTTCAGACGCGAATTTGGGTCTTGAGACTCTCGAACCAGGCACGCCGGGCCCCAATCTGGGCGATTTCGAGGTCCAGCCAGGAGGGAAGATAACCGTCGCCAGTGGCCACCGGTTGGTAGGATCTGAGATCAACGAGGCGCCCCAGTTCTCTTTCGCAGGCTTCGATCATGAGGTCGAGCTGCTCGCCCCTATCCGCCGCAGAAAGGCTACCGAAAAAGTGCATCTTGAAGGCGATGATGAGCTTGTTGACCTCACCCATAGGTCCCCGAAGCCGCGTCGTCATGAGGCGCCGCAGCTCCGTTTTGCCTTCGGGAGTTAGCCGCATGACTTGGGAATCCGACGGCAGTTTCGGGTCGACCGCTTCTATGAGACTCTCGATCTTGAAAAGTTCCAGAGACGGGCCGAGCAGTTCTAGTGATGGCCCGGCAATACGCCCCACGAAATGCCGTATTTCCCGCGCTAGGTCAGCATAGCTTCGTTCCCCTTGCCATAATAGGCCAAGAGCGGCCAGGCGGATCGCTTCGGAGGGTATCAAGCTGTTGTCTTTATACATCTACGCTCGAAGGCAAGTGTCGGGGCAAACGGTCCGCAGTTGATTTACCGTTGGCTCGGCGCGTCCACGCTTCGCTGGGTGCAGTGCAGATAGGGTGTAGCCCTTCTATATGAGAATCGGAAGCAGAGCTTTTGAGTCACGCTGGGGAAAATAGGCTTTATGGGAAAAATATAATTATTATCATATGGTTAGTCGCGTCTACAGCGTTGTGCTCATGTCATCTGATGCGTTCCATACGCCGTGAGCGTTCGTCCCATGTCCCGATAGCGGTTGTGCGGTGCAACAGTATCGGACAGAATATCGCGGATAAAATAGCATAATGCGAACAGGCGACGGGGCCGCGCGCCTCCATATCGCCCGGCACGCGGGAGGCAGAAATGAGCGTCCATGCCAGCGGTAGCAATGAAGGTGCGATCCAGAAGCGCATGTCGGTGCCAGAATTCTCCGCGCGTAAGGGCAAGGAGCCGCTTGTCTGTCTCACCGCCTACACGACACCCATGGCGCAGCGCCTCGATTCTCATGTCGATCTGCTGATGGTGGGCGATTCGCTCGGCATGGTCCTATACGGCTTCGATACGACGCTACCTGTGACACTCGAGATGATGATTCAACATGGCGCTGCTGTCATGCGGGGTTCGAAGACGGCGATGGTTGTTGTTGACATGCCGTTCGGCAGCTACCAGGAAAGTCCGGAACAAGCCTTTCGCTCAGCGGCCCGCATCATGCAGGAGACCGGCTGCCAGGCCGTGAAGCTGGAAGGGGGTCGCGAAATGGCGGACACGGTAGCCTTTCTTGCTAAGCGTGGCGTGCCGGTTATGAGCCATGTCGGTCTGACACCGCAATCGGTGAACACTCTGGGTGGCTTTCGCGCTCGTGGTCGCGGTGATCAGGAAGCAGCGGCCATCGTGGCCGATGCGGTTGCTGTCGCCGAAGCCGGTGCTTTCTCAGTCGTGCTCGAAGGCGTCATGGAACAGATCGCGCAGGCCGTGACGTCGCGCGTTTCTGTTCCCATCATTGGTATCGGTGCATCCGCCGTCTGCGACGGTCAGGTGCTTGTTGCCGAAGATATCTTGGGACTTTTCAGCTCTTTCAAGCCGCGTTTCGTGAAGCGCTATGCCGAACTGGGCAACGACATCGAAGAGGCAGCGGCGCGCTATGCTCGGGAAGTGCGCGCGCGTTCATTCCCTGGGCCGGAGAATATCTTCGGTGCCATCAAAAAGCACGGTTGAGTTCGCAAAGCTAACTCGTCTCATGACCATGCCGCTCATCGTTCGTCGCGTCGCTGATCTGCGTACTCGCATCGCCGAGTGCCGCCGCAGTGGCGGTACGATCGGTCTGGTGCCGACCATGGGTGCGCTGCATGATGGGCATCTAGCTTTGGTGCTCCGAGCGAAGGCCGAAAACAGCCATGCTGTCGCGACTATTTTCGTGAACCCAACGCAGTTCGGCCCGAATGAAGACCTCTCGGCCTATCCGCGCGATGAAGAGATGGATATCGCAAAACTCCGCGAGACCAGCTGTGACGTACTCTTCGCACCTGACGTAACGGAGATGTATCCGGCGGGTTTTGCCACATCGATCAGCGTCGATCGGATCACCACGCAACTCGATGGTACCACCCGGCCAGGGCATTTCAGCGGCGTCGCCACAATCGTCTCAAAACTACTGATGCAGAGCCTGCCAGATCGAGCCTATTTCGGCGAGAAAGACTTCCAGCAACTACAAGTGATCCGCCGTCTCGCGCGTGATCTTGATATCCCGGTCGCGATCGTCGGCGTGCCGACTGTACGAGAAGCGGATGGCTTGGCCATGTCGTCACGCAATCGTTATCTATCGCAGTCCGAACGGGAAAAGGCTGGCCTGCTGCCGGTGGTCTTGCGCGAAACCGCGGCATATCTCGCGCGTGGCGTTGAAGCGAAACCCATCCTCAGCGCTGCTAGCACCCGCTTACTTCAAGGCGGCTTCGCGCGCGTTGATTACGTGGCGCTCTGCGATGAAACGACACTTGAACTGATTGATCGCGGGCGAAACGGTAGCCGCCTTTTCATAGCTGCCTATCTTGGCCGCACGCGTTTGATCGACAATTGGCCAGTGTGCTGACATCGATCGCCTAGTTGCGCTTCTGTTTAGCGATCGGCTGGGCAAATTGCAGTTCGATGTCCCAAGGAAAAAAGATCCACGTATCTTGCGAAACCTCCGTGACGAAGGTGTCAACCAGAGGTCGCCCTGAGGGCTTGGCATAGATTGTCGCAAAATGCGCCTTAGGCAACATGTCGCGCACGACGCGGGCTGTCCTGCCGGTATCGACCAGATCATCAATGATGAGCCAGCCTTCGCCGTTGCCGGGTACATCCTTCAGCACTTTGATCTGGCCTTGATGGTGATCGTCGGAATAGCTCTGCATGCAGACCGTATCGATGAGGCGTACATCGAGCTCACGCGCGATGATCGCCGCCGGTACCAGACCACCGCGGGTTATAGCGACGATACCATGAAAGGGCCCTTGCTCGATGAGGCGCCAGGCCAATGCCTTGGCGTTGCGGTGCAGTTCTTCCCAGGACACTGGGAAGGTCTTTTGCGGATCGGACATCTATCTTCATCCCCGGGTTGCCGCGCCGGAAGGTATCGCCCGGCACATTAATCTCATGCATTAGCCCAAGCCGTGCGGAGCGGCAAATCCTTGATATGGGTGTGGCCTCCACGGCCGAGTCCAATTCGGAGTCAAGGGCTAATATTGCACTGCAAAAACCCTATTGCACGAAGGGCAGCCCGGTGACAGGATGCGCCGCTTTCACGGGCAGAGAGGCCCAGTTCAGCAAAGGATGGATAATCATCTTGTATCCGCGCCGGCTGCCGGCAAAAGCGCTGCGGGTTGAAGCGGCCAAGCGGGTCCAGGATGCCACCGACCACACGTGACCACATCAGTTCAGACACCCGATAGCCAGGTGCCCGCTACGGCACCGGCTCATGATCACGCACCTCAAGGCGCGCTTGCCCCCCTGGCGATCGGCGCACTGGGCGTCGTGTTCGGTGATATCGGCACGTCGCCGCTCTATACTTTCCGGGAAGCATTCCACGGCGCTGGCGAGGTGATGGCGAATCCAACCCACGTTTTCGGCATTCTGTCGCTGATCTTTTGGACGGTCAGCATCATCGTCAGTTTCAAATACGCTTTGCTGATCCTGCGTGCGGACAACCAGGGGCAGGGCGGTTTGCTCGCCTTGATTGGGCTTGCCATCCGCTCGGCCGTCAAGCCCGGCCGGCGCGAGAAATTCCTCGCGCTCGGGATTGTTGGTGCCGCCCTGTTCTATGGCGATGGCATGATCACGCCAGCGATCTCGATTCTATCCGCGGTCGAAGGCCTGAAGATCGCGCAACCCAACCTCGATAAGGATTGGATCGTTGCAATCACCATCATTATCGTTATCGGCCTCTTTGCGATCCAAAGCCGCGGCACGGGCGCTGTCGGTGCCTTCTTTGGTCCGATCATGGTGGTGTGGTTTGCAACACTCGGTATTCTCGGCCTGTGGCAGATCATCGGCCACCCGGAAATCCTGATGGCGATGTCGCCGCATTATGCGCTGTCGTTCCTGTTTCATAATATTGGCATCGCTTTTCCGGTTATGGGCGCCGTCCTACTCGCCGTGACGGGTGCCGAGGCGCTTTATGCCGATCTTGGCCATTTCGGCCGCAAGCCAATTCAGACTTCGTGGTTCGTTTATGTGTTGCCTTGCCTGACGCTGAACTATTTCGGTCAAGGCGCCTTGGTGCTTGCGCATCCCGAAGCGGTTGCCAACCCCTTCTATCTTTTGGCGCCCGATTGGTTCCTCTATCCGCTCATCGGTCTTGCAACTGCCGCCACCATCATCGCGTCGCAGGCGGTCATCTCTGGCGCCTTCTCGCTGTCCTGGCAGGCGATGCGGATGGGCGTCTGCCCGCGTCTGCTCATCACCCATACCTCGGCCCATCATCAAGGTCAGATCTATGTTCCGCAGATTAACTGGCTGCTGATGATCTGTGTATTGATGCTGGTGATTGGCTTCAAGTCGTCGAGCGGCCTTGCCAATGCCTATGGCATCGCTGTTACCGGCACGATGATCATTGATACCATCATCGCCTACTTCGTCTTCCGCTCGCTGTGGAACTGGAGCCAGCAACGCGCCTTGCTGGTTTGCGGCTTCATCTTGCTGGTCGAAGCTTCGTTACTTGGTGCAAGCCTATTGAAAGTCCTGGACGGTGGCTGGTTTCCGCTTTTGATCGGCGCCATCATCATCTTCATCCTATCAACCTGGATGGACGGCCGCGGCCTTCTCGCTAAGCGACACGGCGCTGGTTCGCTGACGGAAGATGAGTTCCTAGGAGCCCTTTCGGAGCGTCACTTGAGTCGTGTGCCGGGCACAGGTCTATTTCTTACTGCACAGATCGACCGCGTTCCTTTCGCACTCCTTCACAATATGCGACATAATCGCATCCTTCATGAGCGTGTCGTCATGACAACGCTTATCACCGAAGCGCGCCCCTTCGTGCCGGATGCTGAGCGCGTTCAAGTGAAGGAACTGCGGCGTGGTTTCTGGCGCATCATCGTGCGCTATGGCTTTGCCGACGAGCCAAATCTGCCGGCGGCAATGCGGATTGCCGCCAAGTACGGGCTCGACCTTGATCCTGAGAGTGTGTCCTACTTCATCGGTCGCGAACGCATCGTGCCGCGGGCAAAATCCGCCATGTCGGGCTGGCGACGCTGGTTGTTTATTCTGCTCTCGGATACCGAAATCTCAGCTTCCGACTATTTCCGTATCCCAGTTGGCCGCATCATCGAACTTGGCGCCCGCACTGAAATCTAAGGGCAGGCTTTTATGACGCGTGAGGAATTCGACAGATTCTGTCGCACTCTGCCGAAGACGACTCATGTCGTGCAATGGGGTGGCGCCTCGGTCTGGAAGATTGGTGGTAAGATTTTCGCCGTCGCCAATAATTGGGGGCCAGGCGAGGGCGCCAAGTTCAGCTTCAAATGTAGTGACATGTCCTACGATCTGCTGCGTCAGCAGAAAGGTATCGTAGCAGCACCATATCTTGCTCGTGCCAAATGGGTACAGGTCGATGCCGTGGAGGCCCTCAGCGACAAAGATCTCAAGGCATATATTGAAGTGGCTTATCAGTTGGTGGCAAAGAGACTTACCAGGGCGAAGAAGGCCGAGCTTGGTCTCGATCTATCATCGGCGGCGAATTCTCGTTAGTGAACGACCTCTTCAGGAAATCCGATACGGCCTAGGCCTGGTACCCGTAATGCCGGACGCAGGAAATCGATGCCGAGGTTGAGACCGAGCACATTGACCTCGACACCTTCCTCGAAACCCAAAGTCACACCGGCCACGCCCAGCAGCGAGGCTTGCACGCCCGTGCCGCTCGGTGCCCATCCGACCGGCGCATCCCAGGCGCGATAATCTTTGCCGATCGCATTTGCGGGAATATCGAGCCGTAACTCCGGCACTTCGCGCGCGACATGGGCAAGGAAAGTATTGCTGTTAGGACCCGGCCAGCTGCGATACTGATTCTTGAACGGATAGCTCGCGACCGCGGCCTCGATGCGGTCGATGAGCCGGTCGGTGTTGGGACCTCGGTACTCGGCCATGACATGTGGCTCGGCGCCGTACCAATAGCCGTCGGCTAACGCATAATTCACTTTCAGCGCCTGGCCGCCGCCCCAACCGACAACTTCATAGCGCGTATAACGAGGCGCCCCGCTGCGTTTGACAATGATCCAGGGATGAGTGGCTACGTAGCCGCGCCAATTGAAGGCGCGTGCGGCATAGATCTGCACGATCGCTTCCGGTGTTTTGGCGGGATCGGGCGCAAGGCCGGACGCGGATCGCGGGGCGTCGCGCCATGAGCCGTCATAGGCGATACCACGCGCAACGCTAACAGCAAGCGGAACCAAGATAAGGGCAGCTAAGAACCAGAAGATCACGCGCATTCATACGCTTTCGTCCTGGGCCTGTTCCAGATAGCAGCTGCCGATGCGCCAGGAACCATCCGGCTGCCGTTCCATCATATAGTGAACGATATAGCCTTCGCCATCTGGCCCGACGACAAAAACCTGCTGCTCTGGCCCAATATCGTGTTCGATCACGTCACGAAACTGCACCGAACGCGGTCGGTAGACCGGGGCGTAGCCGCTTCGCACCATATCCATAAAGGCGGCCGAGCTGCCGAACTTAGCCTGGAGGCTGGGTGAAGCGAAACCGAAGGCGGCGGCATCGTCATCTGCTTTGAAGGCCGATATCTGTCGGCTGATGATTTCTTCAAACGCCGCGCGGTCAGCCGCACTGGTCTGCGCCCAGGCAACGGGCGCCACGAACAGGAAGATGAAGGCAAGAATGGTGAGACGCATGGTGACCTCCTCGAGGCGGCATCTTTCCTATTACGCGCCTGCATCCTCGTTGGATCGGGGCACAAATGAAAACCGACGCTCATTTCTGGGCGCCGGTTTTTGGTTCGAGGTTATGTGCAGAGGACTAAACTATTGTCAGCGGACGTAAACGTGGACTTCGTTGACCTGCGCATTAGGGTCAGTGACCTGCGCGATGCCGACGCGATCAGGCGGCAGACCCATATTGAGCAGCGAGCGCGACACTCTATTGGCATTGG
>CAYOYT010000107.1:0-3792 GCA_964408245.1 uncultured Dongia sp.
CTCTTAGACGGCGCTAATACGCTAAAGGCTTTACAAAGATTGTACTAAATGGAGCCGACCGGCATTGGCATTTCGAAGACGCGCACTTGGTTACGCCCACCTTTCTTCGCGGCATAAAGTGCGTCGCCAGCGAGTTTAAAAAGGGCAGCGCGGTCGCTGGTTGGCCCCGGTCGGCAGACGGCGGCGCCGATAGAGATTGTAACGATCGAAGCGGTGCCAGAATGCGCATGAGGCAGCGATAGACCGCGTACCGTATTAAGCAAGCGGTCGCCGACGATGGAAACGCCGGCGGCTTCGGTGTCTGGCATGAGGCCGACGAATTCTTCGCCGCCGTAGCGCGCGAGCAGATCACCGGGGCGTAAGATAGCTTTCGACAGGGATTGCGCAATGATGCGTAAGCAGTCATCGCCAGCCAAATAGCCGTAAGCATCATTATAAGATTTGAAATTGTCGATATCAGTCAAATAGACGCAGATGCTGCTCTTGAGGCGGGTCGCGCGGCGCCATTCGCGGTCGAAATCTTCCTCAAAGGCACGGCGGTTGGCGATGCCTGTCAGCCCGTCGATGGCGGAAAGGCGGCGTAGCAGGTCGCGTTGCTTCTTTAGTTCTAGTTGATTGCGCACGCGCGCTAGCACGATGGGGGGGCTTACTGGCTTTGCGATATAATCGACGGCCCCCAGGGCCAGGCCCCGTGCTTCTTGCCGTTCCTGATCCATCGCCGTCACGAACATCACAGGGATGTCGCGCGTAAACGGGTTAGCCTTAAGGCGGTCGCAGACTTCATAACCGTCCATGCCGGGCATCATGATGTCGAGGATGATAAGATCGGGCTCGTCGGACGCTGCCAGCGCAAGCGCGTCGTTGCCGTTATTGGCCGTGATCACCTGATAAATGTCGCGCAGAACGACATTCATGATAGCTAGGTTGGTCGGTGAATCGTCGACCACCAGAATTAAATCTTTGTCGCGCGCCATATTGCCAGTGTGCCTCGGCTTGCTTTCATTGATCTACGATCTGACCTGTTCCGAAACGACCGATATGATAACGAATAGAGATGTTACTCTTAAAAATCAGCGCTTGATAGGCCATACCTTTCTGTTCATTAGCGTTTCACTGTGAACAAGCGAAATTCCCGGCTAGCCGCGCCCGACATCTCTAATGGCTGTAGCCACGCCGGCGCTTCACCCCGCAACAATCGATGATACAACGAATTGGGATCTGATTCACCGATCACCTTCGGCACCTCGGTGATGCAGATAAGCATATAATCGACCTGTCGCTTTGCTAGAACGGCTTGCGCGGTCGCATCATTTGTACTGAGCGCTAATTCGTACATATCAGCGACGGCCTTGACGCCGCGATGATATGGCCCGCCGACGAGGCGATAGCCCGTCCGATACGCGAGTTCGGGCGGATAGTTGATCGATTCAGTTATGATGATCGGCGTGTGCCGGTCGGCTCCAACCGGCTCCGGCATGGTGATGCCGGGATGCATCTCGTTCAGCCATTCGGCGACTGGTTTGGGATTGCATACCGTCGCCTTTGGTGGCGTCGCTGGCGCGGCAAATAACAACCAGAGCTGCCCCCCGAACACAACGAGTAAAGCGGCAAAGAGTCGTGACGCGGTTCGCGTGACTTGCATTCGCTGCTCAGCGAAATCGCAAATCAGGCTAAAGAGCCCACAGCCTAGCAGCGCACCGAACGCACTGAGAAAGACTGCAAGTCGCAGATGCTCGAGCGCGCCGAAGAAGGCTACAAAATATGAAACGGAAAGAAAGATGATTGGTGCAAAGCGCTCTTTGCGACGCCAGGCGCGTAGAGTTATCACCATAACCGGCAGCGCCGCCAGTGCGTTGCCGATCATGCCGAAGAACTGATCGGTATTGCTTCGATTAATGGGCCAGATTGGCGCCATCTCCATAATATCGTCAAGGAAGACCATCGCTTCTTTATGAGAGATGTTTCCGAGCGGCCCCAAATAAAAGCCCGGAAAGAAGAAGGCGAGCGCCGCGGCTGAGACAAGCACGGCCACGCTCATCGCGGCGATACGTTGTGGGCCTGGCCATGATAGCCGCTCGGCGATGATGAAGTTCGCGGCCGCTATGACGGCCAAAGCCAGATGCAATATGGAGACTTTGTCGTATTCAGCTTGGAACCAAAGCGTTGGTGGCTGTTCGATTAGAACGGCGGCAAGCACGATCGCAGCCATCCCGCAGCAGAAGCGTCGACCAAGTCGCGCCCAGATTTGGTACGTTTCAGGATTGAGCAGCCATAACAGGCCGAAACTGATCACGCTGGCACCGATTCCGATGAGCGCCTCTGGGCTGACCCAGACACCCATTCCCGCCCAAGCGCCGGCGATCCAGGCTGGTCGGGCCCGGTCGGTCTCTAGCGTCGCGCGGATTGTCTGCCCAGCGGCGAGCAGGGCCAACAGCAAGCCAAGACTGTGATGATCAGGTCGGCCGGCAGTGCAATAGGTGAGGGCCGCGCCATTGAATAGCACCATGAGTGCTGCCATCCGCCACGCCCCGTGTCGAGGCCAGATGCGCTTTGCCCCTTTTGCCGCAACAATGCATGCTGTCAATTGCAGGATGGGCGATATCCAGAAGCCGACCCAGTAAATGGCGCGCTCGATCGGCAAATTGACCAGATTGAGCAATAACGCGGGTAGCAGGATGAGGAGATCAAGTGGCCGCGTCCAATGCAATGACAGCTTGCCGGGCGCGCCGAGGCTAGAGGTGAGCGTCTGATACCACTCCCCACTCTGCCATAGTTCTTGGATGCGGATCAGGCGCATGTAAGCGTCTGTATCCTGCAAGCCACCTGAGGCAAGCAATCCGC
Organism: uncultured Dongia sp.; assembly: GCA_964408245.1. GTDB lineage: Bacteria > Pseudomonadota > Alphaproteobacteria > Dongiales > Dongiaceae > Dongia. The sequence goes on from CAYOYT010000107.1 coordinate 2,842, forward strand.
TCTTCTGTGCCAATAGGTAATGCAATGCGAGCGTCGCGATCGAAAAAACGGCGACATCGGCGGCGTTGCGCCAGCGACTTGATGCGAATGTCATGTAAGCGACTGGTTCCAGTATGTATAACATCGATTCCGGCCGTTAATCGTTAAGAAAGTATTGCCACCTCTACGAGCAACCGACAATTCTGAGCAAAACATGTAGAAGGAACTGACTCTTCACACGATAATGTAAAGCTCGGGCCTTGGAATGACTTGCGAAGCGATGAGTCGCGTTGGAAGATGCTTGCTAGTGTCCACCGGTATGTGAACTGGCATGAGGCACCAAAAACAAAATTATGAGTAGCGACGCTTAAGTCGCCCCCTAGGTTGCAACGTACTCAAAGAGTTGGAGATAAACTCATGATGAAGATTCGCAAGCTTTTTAAGTCTGAATCCGGTGCGACCGCCATCGAATACGGCCTCATCGCGGCCTTCGTGGCCCTCGCTATTTTCATCGGCGCGCGTCTTGCTGGTAACGGCTTGAACACCATGTTTATGGTCATCGGTTCGCAAATGTCGAATGCTGCTTCTACCGCCAGCAACTAAGCAAGCGGTGGTCAGTGTGGTCTTTCAACGCGCCGGCTCCGAAAGGGGTCGGCGCGTTGTCGTTTCAGCACTGGACCGGCGCCGGGTCGGTTATATCGATGTATCGCCACCAGCTATTTCGGTGAATTTTTTTGTCCGACCTCCTCATTGCGACGTGTGAAATCCTGCTTCTAGGTCTACTCGTCGCTGGCGCTGTCTTCGACATCGTCACCTTTCGTCTGCCTAACTGGCTGACATTTGCCAGCGGATTGTTGGCATTGCCTTGGCTACTTCTGTCTTTTCCTTTCTGGCCAGACTTCCTGCTGCACCTCGCGGCTGGATGCGTATTTCTTATCTTCGGAATCATCGCCTTGCGGTTCGACCTGATGG
>CAYOYT010000107.1:3802-7507 GCA_964408245.1 uncultured Dongia sp.
GGGGACGTCAAATGGTTGACCGCTTTGGCGATCTGGGTGGGACTCAGCTTTGATCTCATGCGCTTTCTGATGCTGACCGGCTTTGCCGGCGGCTTTTTGGCCTTTGTTATCGTTCTGCTCGGACGTTTCCGGATCGGCTACGGCATACAGGGTGGCAAACGACATCTGCCATATGGTGTCGCGATTGCTGCGGCGGGAGTCGATTTCTGGCTTCGACGTGGTCATGTCGGGCAGCAGATAGCTGGGCTCTACAATTAGCGCCGGCGCCGCCAATCTGTTTTAGCTCTATCCGCGGTTCAGTATTTTACACAACGTCGTAACTCGCTGACTTAATGAGCTGAATCTATGTTCGACCATTCAATGGCTCAGTCAGAGCAGCCGGCGCGTTAACCAAAAATTGGTAATAATGCTTTACGGAAATCATGTGGCGAAATGAATCGCCCACGTGATGGGTTCTGGCCTGTACCGATGCCGGCAGGCCAGGAAAGAGAGGCCAGATGCGGCCAATAGTCCTGGTTCTGATCTTTGTGGCGCTGGGTGCAGCAATACTAACGGCGTTCCTTGCGACTCGTTTTCTTGCATCCGTCCAGCAACAGCAACCGACTCAAACAGCTGAGCAAGTCGTCATTACTGGCGTCGAAGAGGTCTTGGTGGCGGCTCGTGACATCAATCCAGGTGATGTTCTGGTTGATACAGATTTTCGTTGGGAGCCATGGCCGAAGGCGGCCGTCGATCAGCGCTTCACGCTCAAGAGCGCTGCTGGCGAAGATCCGTTAGCAGGATTCCGCGATACCATGGCGCGCCGTATCATCATGACCGGTGAGCCACTCGCGGCCAGCGCCATCGTCAAGCGCGGCGATGCCGGTGTCACTTCCGCAGTCCTTGCGCCGGGTATGCGTGCAGTCACAATCGACGTTTCGCCACGCACAGGTACCGCAGGGCTCATTCTGCCTAATGATCATGTCGACGTCTTCTTGGTGAGCAACGTCCGCGACATGGCGCGGGTCTCGGAAGATGTGGGGCGCGATCTTCTCAGCCAGACCGCTGTCGAGGCGATCATGCGCGATATTAAAGTTATCGCTGTCAACCAGAGCTTAACGAAACCCGAAGGCACGGGGCCGGGCATCAACACCCAGAACGTGACGCTGGAAGTCACCTCGGAGCAGGCTCAGAAGATTCTCGTTGCGACACAGATGGGACAACTCGTCTTGTCACTGCGCAGCTGGGCACGTAACGACGAAGCAGCGGCGGCTGATGCCAAGGCGCCGCTTTTTGTCACCGACCGCAATACGAGCAAAGTGCTCGACGATCTCATGGGCGGGGGTCTTACCCAAGAAATGTTTCAAATGCCTTCCGAGGATGAACATCAAGAAACATCAACGCCGCGTAAGGTAGCGACGCAGACGATCACGATTAATCGCGGCGGTGCTGTATCTGTGGAAACCTTTGGCCAATAAACCTTGGCCAGTGATGATCGGACGAAAATGAAACAGAAGTATTCGTTACGGTCTAGAATGACGCGGCATCTAATCGGTGTTGTCGCTTTTAGCGCTATGATTGGCACTTGCATTTCGGCATATGCGCAGACGGCACCCATGCAGCCGGCGACTTTACCCATGTTGCCGGCCACTGGCGAAGATGCGACATCCACCGAAAAACGTATCGAGCTTTCAGTTAATAACACGCGCGAGATGGAGCTGGCGCAACCAGTGCGCGATATCATCGTCGGCAATCCGGACATTGCCGACGTTATCATCCGCTCGCCAACCAAGTTATTCATTGCCGGAAAATCCGTCGGTTCGACCAATCTGTTCTTGCTCGATGCCGCGGGTAAGATCATCGATAGCATGCAGATTTCGATTCATCCAGATGCGGAAGCGGCGGAAGCCGCGATCCGCAGCGCGATGCCGAGCGAGACTATTACTGTGACCGGTGCCGGTGACTCTCTTCTTCTCAATGGCACAGTCAGTTCGGATGTCAGTTCGCAACTAGCGGCGAGGATCGTACGTCGCTTTGTGACCGAAGACAGCCAAGTGATCAATCTGATGCGACTTGGCGCCGAGCAGCAGGTTCTGATCAAGGTATCTGTCGCGGAAGTTCAAAAATCGGCGCTGAAAGAGTTGGGGCTAGAAAACCTTATCAGCCCGACGACTGTCGGCGATCTCGTGGTCACTGGTGTGACGGGTGGTGCGTCACAGGCTATCGGTGGCGCCTTCGCGGATCTTATCACGCAAAGTGCGGGATCAGCACTTCCCGCGGGCGCTCTTTTTATTGATGGTCCAGGTGCGATCGACACGGCTATCCGCATTCTTGAACAGCATGGGCTGGCCAATAATCTGGCGGAACCAAACCTGGTAGCTGTATCAGGCGAATACGCGGCTATGTTGGCCGGTGGCGAAGTGCCGATCCCGACAGCGCAGGACGACAATACAATTACGGTGACCTTCAAGCCGTTTGGCGTCTCGCTGACTTTTTTGCCAGTTGTCCTCGATCGCGGCCGCATCAGTCTAAAGATCGCAACCGAGGTTAGCGCTGCTAACTTTACCGATGCAGTTGCTGTTGGTGACATTGTCTTGCCGAGCTTCGTTGTGCGCCGCGCGACCTCGACCGTGGAATTGCCGAGCGGTGGCAGCATCATGCTGGCGGGGTTGCTCAACAACGAAATTACCGATGCACTACGGGGTGTTCCGGGCCTGATGAACATTCCGATCTTGGGTACGTTGTTTCGCTCGACATCGTTTCAACAGAAGGAATCCGAGCTGGTTATCGTGGCGCGCGCTTTTATCGTGCAGCCGACTGATCCTAACGTTCTATCGCTGCCGACCGATGGCTTTGCGCCGGCCAGCGATCTGGATATGTATCTGCTTGGCCATCTGCAAAATATCTACACAAATCGCCAGGGAGCAGCTAAGGGGCAGATACCCCAGCTGCAAGGCCCTGTGGGTTACATCATACGGTGATGAGGACCATACGATGAAGCGCCATCTGCTCGCCACCGCCTTGCTCACTGCCTTAGGCGCAGTCCTGCTCATGGGCTGCGAAGCCCAGATGTCAGATTATGATTACAACGAACGCCATCCGATCAAAGTTGAGAAGCGGACGGCCCTGCTCATTCTAGATCCTGGCACCGGTGGTCATGTGCAAAATATGGACTTGCCTGCGATTAGTGAGTTCGCCGGCGATTTTGGCAAGAAGGCTGCAGGCGCTATCACGATCCGTATTGGGGCGAGCACTGCGTCCGATCCAATCGCGCGCGCCTTCGCTACAGACATTATGCAGGTGCTTTACAGCCGCGGCGTGCCGAATGCCGCCGTGCAACTTTCTTATACCACAGATTCGCAATCGGCGAAGTATGGCCGGGCCGTCATGGAATTTCCGATCTACGTTGCATTGGCTAACGAATGCGGGACATGGAAAGATCGTCCAGAATTCACGCCACTCAACGAAAGCACCTATAATTTCGGTTGCGCTACGCAGCGCAATATCGCGGCAATGGTCGTCAACCCGCGCGATCTCGAGGATGCCGCGCCATCGAGTGGAAGGCTGGGCGCGCGCGCGGATGATATTGTTGGCAAGTACATTGTTGGTCTGAAGATTGGCGCTTCGTCGGAAACGCCTGCGATTGCACCGCCAAGTACCACCGGAGGAAACTAAGTGAATCATCGCTTCAGCATCGAAGCATTTCCGCAGTCGAAGGAGACGTAC
>CAYOYT010000108.1:0-7448 GCA_964408245.1 uncultured Dongia sp.
GGTGTAAATGTTGTGGTTATCCGACGTTTTTGGATTGTGGCGGGTTTTCACCAATTGCATTCTGGTTACCTTTCTGCCCTTAATCTACGGCATTGCACAAGCTTTGGTCTGGATTTGCCGCTCGACAAGATTCACGCGCAGGCAATGGAATGGTCAATAACACGCGGATCCCGCTCCGGTCGCGTCGCGTGGCAATTCATCCAGGATCTCGCCGGCAGACTGGGCAAGAAGATCGTGCTTTAAGCACCGCCCAGATATTTCATCGGATCGACTGGCTCTTCACCCTTGCGAATTTCAAAATGGAGCTGGGGCTTGGCAACATTACCTGTCTGTCCGACCCGGGCAATAACGGCGCCGCGCTTCACCTTTGCACCCTTCTGAACCAGCAATGACTGATTATGGGCATAGGCCGTAATCAGGCCGTTAGCATGACGGATGAGAACCAGGTTGCCGAAGCCGCGTAACTGATTGCCAGCATAGGCCACCGTGCCGTCTGCTGCGGCCATCACAGGCGCGCCGGCAGGTGCCGAAATATTGATGCCGTCGTTTCGCAAGCCGTCGGAGGTCGTTCCGAACTTCGAAACAACCTTGCCCTGGACCGGCCACACAAAACCGGAACTACTGGGCACTGAAACAACCGCCGCTTCCTGCACCTGCTCAACCTGCTTAGGCTTTTCAGGTACAGGCGCCGGCGCCACTGTTTTAGGATTCTGTTGCTGCTCGTAGGCTTCCTCAGCAGCCTCTTCCGCCGCCGAAAGATTAGGCTCGCTAACAGCCGACTTCGGTGCCGCTGTCGTCGGCACCGTGACTGGTGGTGGTAAGGGCTGCACCTTGGGTGTCGACTTTGGTGCAGGCGTCGGGACTGATACTGCAGGAGCCGCTGCCGCCGGTACGGTCTTTGCTGCGGACGGCGGAGGGAGCGCCGTTGCTAAGACGCTACCGGCAATCGGCGTGGAAGGCACGATGCGGGGATTAAGAGCAGGCGGCGTCACCGGCGTTGACTTCGGAAGTGAGGTCGCGGCCGTTTGCGTCGCCTCGACTGCGCTTGGCAAGGTCAGGGTCTGCCCGATCTGCAAAAGATAGGGTGGCTTTAGCGCGTTAAGCTCGACCAACGCGCTCTGCTGCACGCGAAAGCGCCGGGCCAAACCACTCACCGTATCTCCGGCCTTCACCTCATAAGCCTGCCGCTCCGAGATGCGCAATTCCTGACCGGGCCGCAAATCATATGGCGGCTGTAGTCCATTATTGTCGATTAGGGCTCGGATCGGCGTGTTGGTACGGTTTGAAATGATCGCCAATGTGTCGCCAGGCGCCACCACATAACTTCCATTCACCACCTGCCCCATATTGGGATTCTTCGGAGCCGAGGAATAAGTCGAATCAATGCTGGGTGCGCCTATGCCGCCGCAGGCCGTCAACATCATTGTCAGGTACAAAACGTTTAGAGATTGCCGCATCATCAATTCTCCATTCGCCGCGGCAGGGTCCTCGCCTCACCTTCTGGCAAGGCACCCTCGATCAGCGGCACGAAGCGCACGTCGGTAATAATTTTTTTTGTGACCGAGCCGTCTTCCTGCTTGGTCAGCTTGGCCAGCACCTGATCGCCACGTTCCGGCCCGACGGGAACGACTATGATACCGCCGATCGCCAGCTGCCCCACTAAGGCCTCGGGCACTTCCGCGGCCGCCGCGGTCACGATGATGCGATCAAAAGGCGCCTGCTCGCGCCATCCGCGCGAGCCGTCGCTGCACCGGCTGGTTATATTGTGAAGGCGCAGGTGGTGGAAACGCTGTTCGGCTTCGGCGAGCAACGATTTATAGCGCTCAATCGTGTAGAGACGCCGACACAACCGCGACAGGACGGCAGCCTGATAGCCAGAACCTGTACCGATCTCCAGAACCTTATGTGTCTTCTTGACTTCCAGTGCTTCGGTCATCATGGCGACGATCTGCGGTTGGCTGATGGTCTGCCCATGACTGATCGGCAGCGCTTGATCTTCGTAGGCCTGATCGTGAAAGTTATCGAGCACAAAGAGCTCACGCGGAATACGCTCTATCGCATTGAGAACATTTGTGTCGGTTAGACCGGCACGACGCAACCCCATGATCATGCGAATCTTACGCGCGTGCAAACTCATCGAGGCAGGCCATCCACCTTGCCCAGCTTCTTTTTTGTAGGCGCCTTTGGCTTCAGGAACAATCCGTCCATGTGCCGCAACATAGCGGCATGAGTGAGGTCAAAATGGAGTGGCGTCACTGATACGGCTTTGGACATAACAATACCGAGATCGGTTTCCGGGTGTTCCGGCTCATCCGTCGGAAAATCACCAATCCAGGTGACTTCGCGCTCGAACGGGTCTCGCGCATGCACGACTTCGACATGAGACATGCGGCGCCCCTGGCGACCAACCTCAATGCCTGTCACTTCCTTGGGCGGCACCGGTGGAAAATTGACACTCATCAGCACGCCCTTTGGCCAGGCGATCGATACCAACTTGCGCACCACGTCAGGGCCGAAGGCAGCCGCCGTTTCCCAATGAAGCTTGTCCTTGGCGCGGACGCGTACCTGACTGAAGGCGATGGCCGGAATGCCGAGCATCGCCCCCTCCATTGCCGCGGCGACCGTACCTGAATAGAGTACATCCTCGCCTAGATTGGCGCCGCGGTTGACGCCGGACAAAACGATGTCTGGACGGCGGTCCTTCATCAAATGATTGACGGCGATCAGCGTGCAATCGCTAGGTGTGCCTGAGACGGCAAATTTGCGCGTCGCGACTTTGCTAATCTGTAGCGGCCGACGCAACGTCAGCGAGTGCGAAGCACCGCTATGCTCACTTTCCGGCGCTACCACCCATACGTCCGACGTCAGGCTCTTTGCGATTTTCTCGAGGACCTTGAGTCCTGGCGCATGAATGCCATCGTCATTGGTGACGAGGATACGAGCCTGCTTTAATTTGAAAGGTGTCTTAAGCATGGGCGCGAATGACCTCAAGGCCGTTCATGTAGGGTCGCAGCACATCAGGCACCACGATGGAACCATCTTCCTGTTGATAGTTTTCCAGCACGGCGATCAGCGCGCGACCCACGGCGACGCCGGAGCCGTTGAGCGTGTGGACAAAACGCGTGCCTTTCTCACCCGGCTTGCGGCAGCGAGCTTTCATGCGGCGGGCCTGAAACTCACCGCAATTGGAGCAACTCGAAATTTCGCGGTACATGGCCTGCCCCGGCAGCCAAACTTCAATATCAAAGGTCTTCTGTGATGAGAAACCCATATCGCCGGTTGACAGCGTGATCACCCGATAAGGCAATTCCAGCTTGGCAAGCACGTTCTCGGCACATCGCGTCATGCGCTGATGCTCCGCATCGGATTCATCGGGATGCGCAATCGACACCATTTCTACTTTCAGAAACTGGTGCTGTCGGATCATGCCGCGGGTATCGCGGCCCGCTGCACCTGCTTCTGAACGAAAGCATGGCGTCAGCGCGGTATACCGGAGCGGCAGCTTGGCCTCATCGATAATTTCGTCCGCAGCCAGATTGGTGAGGGGTACCTCAGAGGTCGGAATGAGATAATGTCCTTGCTCAGTCTTGAAAAGATCTTCGGCAAATTTTGGCAAGTTGCCCGTGCCGTATAACGATACATCACGCACCAGAAAGGGCGGATTGATTTCCGTGTAGCCATGCTCGCTCGTGTGGATGTCGAGCATGAACTGGCCCAGTGCGCGCTCAAGACGCGCCAGCGCTCCTTTCAAAACAACGAAGCGTGCCCCAGAGATCTTCGCGGCCACAGCGAAATCCATCAGACCCAGCGCCTCGCCGAGTTCGAAATGCTGTTTAGGAGTAAAGGCAAAATTACGACGGTTGCCCAGCTCACGTTCGACCCTGTTCGCCGTTTCGTCGACGCCGTCAGGGACCTCCGCCACGGGAAGATTAGGCTGCTGCGCCAACAAGGCTTCAAGCTCGGCAGCGGCTGTTTGCTCATCGGCCTCGGCCTCGGCCATGCGGTCTTTCAGGTTCGCGACCTCGGCCATCACCGCCGATGCGTCACCTCCCTTAGATTTAATTTGCCCCACCTGTTTGGAAAGCTCGTTACGCTTGGCTTGCATTTCCTGCCAGGCGGTCTGCGTTGCCCGGCGCCTGCCGTCAAGTTCGATGACGACGCCCGCCAGCTCTGGCAGTCCGCGCCGCGCTCGACCCGCATCGAAAGCGCCGGGATTGTCACGAATCCATTTTGAGTCAAACATTTAGCTGTCGAGCTCCAGATCCCCGATTCGGCTCAACTTATAAGACGGAACCAGCAGACGGTCAAAGAAACCCTTAGTCCGGTTTGACATCCGTTCCGGCTTCGTCCGCTTGCGCTTCTTGCTCCGACCGCTTCTTTTCGACCAGACGCGCCATGATAACGGAAACCTCGTAGAGTGCCAGCATCGGCACTGCCAGGGACATCATGCTGAGCGGGTCGGGTGGGGTAACGACCGCCGCTACCACCATGATTGCAACGATCGCGTAACGTCGTTTGTCGCGTAACGCCTGAGAACTGACAATGCCAACCTTGGCGAGCAATGTCAGAAGAACCGGCAACTCAAAGCAGAAGCCGAAAGCAAAGACCAGCTTCATGATCAGATTAATGTATTCGCCAATCTTGGGCAGGAGTTGGATCGCCAGTGTCCCGTCGCCACCCTTAGTCTCGAAGCCGAGAAAAAACTTCCAGGCCATCGGCATGTGCACATAATAGACGAAGGCCATACCGACCCTGAACATGATCGGCGTCGCGATCAGAAACGGCAGACAGGCGTGCTTCTCGTGCTTATAGAGGCCAGGAGCGATAAACGCCCAAATTTGGGCCGCGATGATCGGGAAAGACACGCAGAGCGCACCGAACGCCGCCACTTTGATCTGGGTAAAAAAAGGCTCGGTGAGATCCGTGAAAATCATTGGCCGGCCGGCCGGCAGAAGCTCGGCAAGCGGCCGCTGCAGGAATTCCAGAATATACTGTGCAAAATGAAAGCAAATGAAGAAAGCTATAAAGAACCCAGCGGCCGCGTACAGCAACCGCGTGCGCAACTCAACCAAATGCTCAAGCAGCGGCATTTTCCTGTCGTCTTCTGCACCGCTCATACTGAAAGGCTCTTGTTGGTCGTGTTCTGAACCGGTGTAGATTGATTACTCGGCAGATTAGCATCAACAGCCGGCGTCGCTTCCGGAGTCACCGTTAAGGACGGCATGGTCGCCGCCATGTCCGAAATGCTGGGCTTGGTTACCTCGGATTCCAGCTCTGGCTCAGAGAGTGCCGCTTTTGTCTCCGTGAGCGGATCGTTTATGGCCTTCTTAAGATCGCCGGAAGGGTCGATCGCCTTTTCGATCTTGTCACTGATCGTGTGAGAACTGATCTTCTGCAGTTCTCGCTTGGCGTCTTCCAACTCGGCTTCGCGAACGATCTCGTTAACGCCGCTCTGAAACTCCGCACCCAGCTTCCGTGCGGCGCGCATCCAGTGCGAAACAGCCTTCAGCGCATGCGGCAGTTCCTTTGGTCCAAGCACCACCAACGTCACAACGCCGATGATCAACATCTCGCTCCAGCCGATGTCGAACATCCAGCCTTTACCCTTTTAGCTCTTGATCGTTTCGGGCGCCCGAGAGCCGGGCGACATTGGCTCAGCTACGGTCGATGATGGTATCGCGCGGCTTTTCCTCGGACTTGGCGACGTTTACGTTCGCTTCGTCCTTGTTGTCCTTGATATTTTTCTTGAAGTCCTTAATGCCGGCTCCAAGGTCGCCCATAATCTTCGACAGTTTGCCGCCGCCGCCAAAAAGAACCAGCACAACGACCAAAACGATCAGAAGATGCCAAATGCTGAAGCTACCCATCTGGGCTTCTCCCTAAAATCTAAAACCCGCCGGCGGTGGGCGCCGGACCCAGGCGGACTATCGCAAATCCGCCGCCTCGCCACAATAGCAAGTCACTATGATTTAGTCGGCGCTAATGCACTGACAAGACCGCAAATTCGGTGTTCTTACTGGGCGACGACCAAGTCATTTCTGGCGTCTTCTGAGCGTCTGGGAAAGATCAAGGCGTCAGTTGGATCAACCTGCAGAACAATTCTGCTGCCCGTTTCGGGTAAACGACGACCTACATGGCGCACTTGAACGCTCACTTCCAGCCCCGAGCCGCTCTCCAGCCGCACCACCAATAGTTTGCTGCCGCCAAGAAAACGCACTTGTTCTACCTGGCCGCTCGCGGTGAACTGAGAGAGATTCCCAGGAAGAACCCATTGCAGGCTTTCCGGCCGGACTAGAATTTGGGCTTCCTCACCTTCGCTGATCCCAGGGGCTGGCAGATTTCCAAATGGCGTCATGACGGCACCGCCACACACCCTGCCCATAAGCTCATTGGTATTGCTAAAGAAACGCGCGACGAAAGGCGTGACAGGCCGATGATAAAGGACGTCCGGCGAACCACTTTGCACAACGCGACCCGACTGCATCAGATAGATCCGATCGGCCATAAACATGGCCTCTTCTGGATCATGCGTTACCATCATCGTCGCGGCCTTGCTGCGCTTTAGGACATGCAGTGTCTCGTCTCGGATTTGCTCCCGCAAGCGTGCATCAAGCCCTGAAAACGGCTCGTCTAGCAATAGAACGCTGGGGTGCGGCGCCAAAGCGCGCGCCAGTGCAATGCGCTGCTGCTGACCCCCGGACAAGGTATGTGGAAAGGCTTGTGCGTAATCGCTCATATCCACCTGGTCAAGCACGTCGGCAATGCGCTTTTCACGAGCTTCTGCTGCCAGTTCCGTCAGCCCGAAACCGACATTGCGGGCAACCGAGAGATGGGGAAAAAGAGCAAAATCCTGAAAAACGAGACCGACACCGCGATGTTCCGGCGGCACGGTTTGATGTGCTACACCGCCAGCCATAGTCGCTCCACGCATCGAGATACGGCCCTGCTGCAGCGTCTCCAGACCCGCCGCCAGACGCAGGACGGTTGATTTCCCACACCCGGATGGGCCAAGGAGACAAACCACCTCGCCCTCATTGACGTGTATTGAGACACGATCAACTGCCTTCACCTTATCGTAAGCGTGGCTAACATCGTGCAATTCTAAGGTGCTGCTTAATAAGATCGTCATCAGGGTAATGTCTCAATGATCGGCGAGGTCTGGCCGGGTTTGGTCTGGCCAGGTCGGGCCCCGGCGCTGACCCGCGACATTAGATAAACGGGAATGATGCCCACTGCGACAATCGCAATTGCTGGCCCTGCAGCCTCAGCAAGGCGCTCGTCGCTAGCCAGATTGTAGGTCGTGGTCGCTAGTGTATCGAAGTTGAACGGCCGCAACACCAATGTCGCTGGCAATTCCTTCAGCACGTCAACGAAAACCACGATCGCCGCTGTTAAAAGGCTGCCGCGCATGATCGGCAGATGTACATCCGTCAGCGTTCGCAACGGTG
>CAYOYT010000109.1:0-7437 GCA_964408245.1 uncultured Dongia sp.
GCTGCGGCTGGCTGCCCCAGGACTGGCTACCCGATGCCGCCCTGCGCTCGGCTTTGCGCGGTCTTTCCCGCGCGCCGGGAGCGAGCCTTCTCGAATATGGCGTGCCGTTGGGCTTCCGCCCTTTGCGCGACCACCTCGCCCGCCGCCTTAGCGAGATCGATATACCAGCGGCACCCGAAAATATCTTGCTGATGGACGGCGCCTCTCAGGCGATCGATCTGGTTTGCCGCTATCTCATCCAGCCCGACGACGGGGTGCTGGTCGACGATCCCGGCTATTTCAATTTTCACGCAGCGGTGCGAGCACAGCGCGGCCGGTTGCTAAGCGTGCCAATGACGCCACAGGGTCCTGATCTTGCCGCCATGGAGGCGCTGGCTAAGGTGTATCAGCCGAAGCTCTATCTTACCAATGCGGGCCTGCAGAACCCGACCGGCGCCAAAATCAGCCTGGCGGTCGCACATCGTCTGCTCGCCCTCGCACAGCGCTACAACTTTCGCATTCTGGAAGACGATATCTTCCGTGATTTCGAGGTCCATCCCAGCCCGCGCCTCGGTGCGCTCGACGGTTTGCAGCGCGTCATTCATATGGCGAGTTTTTCCAAGACGCTGTCCGCGGCAACCCGGATCGGTTATCTCGCAGCCGATACTACGACCGTCGCCGATTTGGCCGATCTCAAACTCGCCATGAGTTTCGGCAACAACGAATTGTCAGCGCAGCTGGTTTACCGGATGCTGATGGACGGCACCTATCGCAAGCATGTGGCAGCGATCCGCGACCGGCTGGCGCGCGCGCGTTTCCAGGTCGCGCGCAAGCTTGCTGCCTTCGGCTTCGCACCTTGGCATGGCGAGAGTGCCGAATCCGGCGAAGGCCTATTCTTATGGTTGGGACTGCCGGCGGCAAAAGACGGCCATCCAATCCTCGCGACCGAGATGGCTCTCTCTGCGCAGGAGGCCAGCATCGTCCTGGCGCCGGGCAACGTCTTCAGTCCAGAAGCGACCTGGCCTCATCACATGAGATTTAACGTGGCTCAAAGCTATGATTCGCGCATTTTTGGCTTCCTGAAATCCTACCTTTCCCGACGCGGTGAGCACGGGCATCCCAAAACCAACCCGTGAAGCACTCTTGACCAACCCTGGCTTGACCATTCCTGTGTCGATCCGTCACTTTGGCGGCCGAGACGATAAAAATTCAGTGTTTTCTGGAAGTAATAATGCCTAGCCGATTAAAACTGAAGCTGCTGGTCTTCGCGATCGCCCTCCTGCTCGGCTTGGCGGTGCCCATGATCGGTACCGATAATAACAACTTATTGCTGGGCTTCGGGGCCATGATCGGCATCATCATGGGCCTTGTCGCTGCGATGGCCGTGGAGCGGCCGGAGCCACTTGCCAGGCAACTCACGCGCGCGATCGAGGAGGGCCGCCTCACCATGGCCTATCAACCGATCGTGACGCTCGACGCCAATCATACGGTAATCGGCGCCGAACCGCTGCTACGGTGGACGACTGAGGTCGGAGACGCAATTCCCCCGGGCGATTTCCTGCCCATGGCGAAAATACTGGGGCTCAACAGCACGCTCAACCAGCGCGTCGTCGACATGGTGCTCAAAGATCTGAAGCCGGCACTGACCGGCGAGCGAGAGCTATGCGTGACGCTCAATCTCGAACCGGACGCGTTCGCCGATGCTATCAAACGCGAATCACTCACCCGCAAGATCACCGAGGCTGGCATCCCGCTCCACCGCATCGCCATTGAAGTGACTGAGGTCGATGCCAGCGATCGGCAAATCCGCCCCGCGATTTGGGATATGAAGCAGCGTGGCTTCCGTATCTCAATCGACGATTTTGGCACCGGCAGTGGCGACAGCGAGTATTTGTCGTCACTCGATCCTGACATAGTGAAATTAAATCGCCGCTTTGTCTCGCTCTCCGAAAACGGGGGGCCAGTCGTGAGCCTCGTCACCGAATTGGTACGCTTGGCTCGAAAATGTAACGGACGCGTCATTATGGTTGGAATCGAGAATCCGGACCTCGCTCGGCGCGCTAGCACCTTGGGTGCGGATCTTGGACAAGGTTTTTATTGGCACAGGCCGATGACGGCGAAGGAATTCCTGGAAGTCCTGCGCGGCTGACCGAAAGGCTGGCCAGTAAAAGCCAGCCAGCTCTCCGTGGAGATAGTCGGGATAAAAGGTGACCTTCATCAAAAGTAAACCATCCTTCGCGATCATAGCGCTCGATTGCGGCCGAAATGTGCCGCTCTGACGAACGGCAAAACTGTGATGCCAGATATCGGCGACCCAAAGCCCCAACGGCCGCGCAAACCGGGGGTCAAGCATATCAGTTTGGCGCTGCAAGGCGGTGGGTCGCACGGTGCCTTTACCTGGGGCGTCATGCATCGGCTCATCAGCGAGCCGCGTTTCTATATCGACGGCTTGTCCGGTACTAGCGCTGGTGGGATGAATGCTGCGGTGTTCGCCGACGGTTTCCTCAAAGATAAGCGACAGGGCGCCATCGACGCCCTGCAGGCATTCTGGATGGGTGTTTCGGAGATTAATCCATTGCCCCGAGCCATTCCGCGCGGCATACCGGGCTTCTCCGACGGCTGGGATGTGGATCGCGATCCCAGCTTTATCTGGCTCGATTACGCGACTCGCCTGCTGGCACCGCGACAAATGAACCCCTTGAAGGCTGATCCGCTCGGCAATCTGCTGCGCGATTTGGTTGATTTTGAGAACTTGCGAGCACATCCCGAGGTGAAGCTCTTCGTCACCGCCTCGAATGTGCGCACCTGCCGCTCACGTATCTTCCGCACGCCTGAGATTTCAGTGGCGGCACTAATGGCCTCGGCCTGTTTGCCCCTGCTTTTCGAAGCAGTCGAGGTCGATGGCGAGTTCTATTGGGATGGCGGCTATCTCGGCAACCCGGCCATCCATCCGCTGATTCACGAATGCGACAGTTCCGATGTCGTCATCGTCCAGATCAATCCAATGAATCGCCCAGACGTGCCGGTGAGTGCACGCGATATTCTCAACCGTATCAATGAGATGACATTTAATGCCAGTCTTGTGCGCGAGATGGAAGGTTTTGCCACCCTCACGCGCCTCATCGAAAGCGGTGAATTGCAGAACGACCGCTATACCGCCGTGCGCTTTCACGAAATCAGTGCGGAAGTAGAACTCGCCGAGATGGGCTCGCTCAGCAAGATGAACACTGAGCGGGCTTTCCTCGAGCACCTGCACCAGCTCGGCTACGAAACCGCCGATAAATGGATTTCGAATAATTTCGAGCGCATCGGCTGGGAAAGCACGATGGACCTCGCGGCGAAGTTCGGCTGAGCCTGTCTCCAACCCCATTGTCTCCGGGCTCTGTTTTCCCCTAGCCCTGTCGACATGCGCCGACAGGGCTAGGGGATGACGATTGGATTCGCTCTGCCTTGCGCCTTAGGTGCGCGTCTTCTTCTTTCGCGCCCACATATTAAGAAACTCAACCAGCACCGAGAAGGCGATGGCAAAGTAAAGATAGGCTTTTGGAATGTGGAAATGCAGGCCTTCGCCCAGCAGCGCCATGCCGATCAGCAGCAAGAAGGAGAGGCACAACATCTTTACCGTCGGATGCTCGTCGACGAAGTTGCCGACAGGACCCGCTGCCAGGATCATGACGATCATCGCCACAATAACAGCCGCCACCATGACTGAAAGATGATCGGCCATGCCAACCGCCGTAATGACGCTGTCGAGCGAGAAGACAATGTCTAGAATGGCGATCTGCACGATGGCCGCGGCGAGGCTCATATACTTGCCATTCTTAGTGTCTTCATGACCGCCTTCGATATGGTGATGGATCTCGGTCGTGGCTTTTGCAAGGAGAAAAAGCCCGCCACCGAGTAGAATCACGTCGCGCCAGGAAAGATCGAAGACATGCTCAGGCCCGAACCAATCGAGGCTGAAGATCGGTGTCGTGAGACTCGCCACCCAGGCAATCGACGCCAGCAACAGCAAGCGTGTACCTAATGCGAGCAATAGGCCGATGCGGCGCGCTAACATCTGTTTTTCGGGCGCACACCGGCTGGCCACAATCTGCACGAACAACAAGTTGTCGATGCCGAGCACGATTTCGAGCGCGGCCAGGGTCAGGAAACTGAGGATCACATTCGGATCGGTAAGCAGTTCGAGCATCACCAGCAGCGCCCCCTCAAGCGATTGGATTGTTTTTCAAAATTGCCCTTGCGGAAGATTATGGCCGCCGGAAAGATGTTGGCAGACCCGCACCTACTCGGCGAGAGATAGGAACTACCTCCGAAAAGTCAATGTGGGCCAGAATTTAATAGAACTGCACAGACATTCTTTAAGGTTGGCATCCTTTAGGGCTGGTTGAAAGCGCGGGGCTGAGATCATACCTATACACCCCTTTCCTCTTTCACTTTATAAAGCACTCATGAAACCGTTGCAGTCAGAGCCAGTTATCGAGGAGCGGCCGATCGGCCCCACGGACAATATGCCGGGGAAGCCGTTCAGACTCGTTTCAGATTTCCGGCCAGCCGGCGACCAGCCACAAGCAATTGAGGAACTCATTGCCGGCGTGCGGGCCAATGAGCGCGATCAAGTCCTGCTCGGTGTTACGGGTTCGGGTAAGACCTTCACAATCGCTCACGTGATCGAGGCAGTGCAGCGTCCATCCCTAGTGCTCGCACCCAATAAGACGCTGGCCGCCCAGCTTTACGGCGAGATGAAGAGCTTCTTTCCCGAAAACGCCGTCGAATATTTTGTCAGCTATTACGATTATTACCAACCGGAAGCCTATGTTCCGCGCACGGATACCTATATCGAAAAGGAAAGCTCGCTCAACGAGCAGATCGATCGCATGCGTCATGCTGCCACGCGCGCGCTGTTCGAACGCCGCGACGTCATCATTGTCGCTTCGGTCTCCTGCATTTACGGCATCGGCGCGCCAGAGACCTATTCCACGATGACCATCACGCTGAAACCCGGCATGACGGTCGATTTCAATGGCCTCGTGCGGCGCTTGGTGGAACTGCAATACAAGCGCAACGAAACGGCTTTCTTTCGCGGTACCTTCCGCATTAAAGGCGATGTGCTCGAACTGTTTCCTGCGCATTTAGAGGATCGCGCTTGGCGCCTATCGTTGTTCGGCGACGAGATTGAAACGATCGTTGAGTTCGACCCCCTCACCGGTCAGAAGATCATCGAATTGCCAGAGATCAAGATCTTCGCCAACAGCCATTACGTAACGCCGAAGCCTACCCTGCAGCAGGCAGTAAAGCTGATCCGCGAAGAATTGAAAGAGCGGCTCAAGGAATTGAATGACCAGGGCAAGCTCCTTGAAGCTCAACGGCTGGAACAGCGCGTCAATTTCGACATGGAAATGATCGAGGCGACGGGTGTGTGCGCCGGCATCGAGAACTATTCACGCTATCTCACGGGCCGCAAGCGCGGCGAGCCACCGCCCACCCTGTTCGAATATCTGCCCGCCGATGCCATGCTTTTCGCCGATGAAAGTCATGTCTCGATCCCGCAGATCGGTGGCATGTTCAAGGGCGACTGGCACAGGAAATCGACACTTTCCGAATACGGTTTTCGCCTGCCTTCCTGTATGGATAATAGGCCACTTAAATTCGAGGAATGGGAGGCAATGCGCCCGCAGACCGTCTCGGTCTCGGCGACACCCGGCGCGTGGGAGCTGAAACAAACCGGCGGTGTCTTTGCCGAGCAGGTCATCCGGCCTACCGGCCTCATCGATCCTGTCTGTATCGTGCGGCCGACGGAAACGCAGGTCGACGATGTGGTGGCGGAATGCAAGGACGCCGCCAAGAAGAATGAGCGCGTTCTCATCACCACCCTTACCAAGCGCATGGCGGAAGACCTTACCGAGTATCTGCATGAGGCGGGCGTTCGCGTGCGCTACATCCATTCGGATGTCGAAACGCTGGAGCGTATTGAGATCATCCGTGATCTACGTTTGGGCGCCTTCGACGTGCTGGTCGGCATCAACCTACTGCGAGAAGGCCTCGACATTCCAGAATGCGCGTTGGTCTGTATCTTGGATGCCGACAAGGAAGGTTTCCTGCGTTCCCGGACCAGCCTCGTCCAGACCATTGGCCGGGCCGCGCGCAATGTTGATGGCCGTGTGCTGCTTTATGCCGACCGAATGACGGACAGCTTGGAATACGCCCTTGCCGAGACAAATCGCCGGCGTGAGAAGCAGCAGGCCTATAATGCCGCCAACGGCATCACGCCGGAATCGGTCAAGAAGGGCATCAGCGACATCATGCAATCGGTTTATGAATCCGACCATGTAACCGTTGATACCGGTGTGCTTGGTGATAAGCATCGCCTGGGCCACAACCTCAAGACCACTATCGCCGATCTCGAGAAAAGGATGCGCGAATCCGCTGGCAATCTGGAATTCGAAGAGGCGGCGCGCTTTCGCGATGAAATCAAGCGCCTGGAGGCGCTCGACCTCGAAATCCCCACATCCGGTGGCAGCCTCAAAGGCGGCCTGGATGCCAGCGGCAAGCCCCTACCGCCCAGTCCCGGGAGCGATGTGCGGCCACGCGCTCGCTCTACCGCCGGACGACCTGGTATCGCGCCTCGCTTCAAGGATAAGAGCAAGCGTCGCTGACGGCCGCGTCCCGGTTCATAAAATTCTGGCGCGGCTATGATCGCGCTTACTTGTGACTTTGCGCACAGCCATTAACACTCGAGACATCTTATGTCAGTGATGTGCCGGGATGATGAATCCTCGCCACTGGCTGGTTTTCTTGCCGCGCGTTCTTCCCTCGGACGACGGTGAGGCGATGGAGCCAAAAGTAGACGACCCGGGATGTTCCTCGCGTCCCGGGCCGTCGCTTTTGGAAGTTCCAGCTCAGCCGCGCACGAGTGGCTTGTATTTGATGCGATGCGGTTGATCCGCATCGGTGCCGAGACGACGATGACGATCCACTTCATAATCTTGATAGTTGCCCTCGAACCATTCGACATGACTATCGCCCTCGAAAGCGAGGATATGCGTGGCGATGCGGTCCAAGAACCAGCGATCGTGGCTGATCACGACGACGCAGCCGGCAAATTCCAGTAACGCTTCCTCAAGCGCGCGCAAGGTATCGACGTCGAGATCGTTGGTCGGCTCATCGAGTAGCAGGACATTGGCGCCACCCTTCAACATCTTGGCAAGATGCACGCGGTTACGCTCACCACCCGAAAGCTGGCCGACCTTCTTCTGCTGGTCCGTGCCCTTGAAGTTAAAACCGGCAACATAGGCGCGGCTCGGCATCTTGCGCTTGCCGAGTTCAATTTCGTCATGGCCATCGGAGATTTCCTGCCACACCGTCTTGTCGGCGGCGAGCGAATCGCGCGATTGGTCGATATAGCCGAGTTTCACCGTGTCGCCGACTTTGAACGAACCAAGATCGGCATTTTCAAGG
>CAYOYT010000110.1:0-7381 GCA_964408245.1 uncultured Dongia sp.
TCCTTGGCCTCAACGATACCGCCACAGTGGATGCGGCCATTGCCAAGCTGCGATCGCATCCGGAGCTTGTTATCTCGGTCCAGCGTCGCTGAGAGCCGCTGCGCACAGAGCCTGCCACCATCAAATAGACGGCACTGGTCTTTCAGCGCCTGACCGGCTCGGTTAAAGTGTGTATCGCATGATCAACGCACTTGTACTTTACGCCATCGACAACTGGCAGACCTTAGCCATCAGCAGCGTAGCCATTCTCCTGGCAGCGATGGTACGCGGCTTTTCCGGTTTCGGCTTCTCACTGCTGAGCATCACGGCGATTTCGTTGATCCTTCCGCCGCGCGAGATCGTGCCGTCGATTTTCCTGCTGGAGGTCGCGGCCTCGATCAACCTCATTCCCAGCATTTGGCGCGAAGTCGACTGGCGTTCCCTGCGCTGGCTACTGCTAGGTTATGTTATCGCCCTGCCGTTTGGCGTTTACGCCCTGGCTTTGCTGCCTGAACCCCCCATGCAGCTCGCCATGTCGATCTTCGTCCTTGTTACGGTTATCATGATGCTGCGCGGCTTCCATATGCAGAAGATGCCGACGAGGGCTGCTACGACGGTAACCGGTGCCGCTTCCGGCATTTTCAACGGTGCTTTCGGTATCGGCGGGCCGCCGGTGGTATTGTTTTACTTCTCGACGCCAGCCGCGGCTGCTGTGGGGCGAGCATCGGTCATCGCATTTTTTCTATCGACCGATGTCCTGGGTCTTGGCTGGCAGGCCCATCTCGGCCTCATCACCGCGCAGAGCTTTGCGCAGTTTCTCGCCTGGCTGCCGGCCTTGCTTATCGGCGTCTGGGTCGGCGCTCATGGCTTCAGACGCATCGATCAGGCGTTGTTTCGCCGGATGGTGCTGTGGATTTTGATGGCCCTTGCTGTTCTGATCTTTGCCAAAGCTATTCACGACCTGGCCTAGAAAGCGCAACGAAGATCCCTTTCTGCACCGTTTCCTTACAGCCTGAATTATGTGCCCTTTTGCGGGCGCATATCCTTCGCATCGATTCCAGCGACGGCGACTGGCTTCTTCATGGCGTCGCGACGGAAAGGTTCGCCAAGTTCCTGATTGAGGATTACCTCGATAAAAGTTGTGACACCTTTCTCCTGCACCTCGCAGGATTCCTTGAGAGCCGCTGTAAGTTCTTCTTGTGTCCTCGCTTGCACACCTTTTAATCCGCACGCCTCAGCGATCCGCGCGTAAGAAAGCTCCGGATCGAGTTCCGTGCCGACGAAGTTATTATCGTACCACAAGGTCGTGTTGCGCTTTTCCGCACCCCATTGGTAATTACGGAAGATGACCATGGTAATACCCGGCCATTCCTTGCGGCCGACCGAGGTCATCTCATTCATGCTGATGCCGAAGGCGCCGTCACCAGCAAAACCGACCACCGGAACATTCGGGCAGCCGATCTTGGCCCCGATGATCGATGGAAAACCATAGCCGCAAGGACCAAATAGACCTGGCGCCAAGTACTTGCGACCCTCCTC
Source organism: uncultured Dongia sp. (assembly GCA_964408245.1). Classification (GTDB taxonomy): domain Bacteria; phylum Pseudomonadota; class Alphaproteobacteria; order Dongiales; family Dongiaceae; genus Dongia. Next base: position 1,519 of record CAYOYT010000110.1, read on the forward strand.
AAAAGTTGGATAGGCGTTGCCTATGGCGCAATTGTTACCGATATCACTGGAGATAATCGCATCTTTCGGCAGGCCCGCTTGAATGGCGCGCCAAGCTTTGCGTGGCGACAGACGCTCGGGTTGGCGCAAGCGGGCATCATGGTTCCAAGAGGTGCCGGCATCGTCGTCCTCGTGATCCATGCTGGACAAGGTCTGAAGCCAGGCCGATTTGGTCTGATGGATGAGCGCCTTGCGTTCGGCACGACCGACATTTCCGGCGTTGACATCGAGCTGGCCGAGGATTGCTTTTGCCACCTGTTTTGCATCACCAACAATAGCAACGCTTACTTTCTTGGTGAGGCCGATGCGGTCCGGATTGATATCAACTTGAATGATATTGGCGTTCTTCGGCCAGTAATCGATCCCGTAACCTGGCAAGGTTGAAAATGGGTTGAGGCGGGTACCCAGCGCCAGCACGACGTCTGCCTTGGAGATAAGCTCCATCGCCGCCTTCGAGCCGTTATAGCCCAAAGGCCCAGCCGCCAGTGGATGCGAGCCCGGGAAGCTGTCATTGTGCTGATAGGAAGAACAGACCGGCGCGTCGAGCCGTTCGGCTAGTGCCTGGCATTCTGGAATGGCACCGCCGATGACAACACCAGCGCCCGATAAAATCACGGGAAACTTGGCGCTGGAGAGCAGCTTTGCTGCGTTAGCAATAGCTTGTGTACCACCAGCCGGCTTCTCAATCGTGTAGATCTGCGGCAATTCGATATCGACAATCTGGCAGAGTAGATCCCGTGGCACATTGATCTGCGCCGGCGCCGAATTGCGGAGCGCCTTCAGGATGACGCGATTGAGAACTTCCGCCATGCGGTTGGCATCGCGCACTTCTTCCTGATAGCAGACCATGTCCTTAAAAAGCGCCATTTGCTCGACTTCCTGGAAGCCACCCTGGCCAATGGTTTTGTTGGCAGCCTGTGGGGTAACCAGCAGCATGGGTGTATGATTCCAGTAGGCGGTCTTGATACATGTGACGAAGTTGGTAATTCCTGGACCGTTCTGAGCAATGCACATCGCGATCTTACCCGTCGAACGCGTGTAGCCGTCAGCGATATAGCCACCATTGCATTCATGAGCCACGTCCCAAAATGTGATACTGGCCTTCGGGAAAAGATCCGAAATCGGCATGAACGCCGAACCAATAATGCCGAAGACGTGCTCGATGCCATGCATCTGCATGACCTTCACGAAAGCCTCTTCCGTGGTCATTTTCATCGTGATGCGTCCATTCGTTCAAAGTTTGGAAATTGATTACCACCAAGATAGCAGGCCGCTGGTCACGTCATAGACCCAGCCAGGGGCACAGATTTGGGCCAAGAGCTAAGAGACTTCATGAACCGCTTCGGCCAACAGCCGGATTCCGGTCTCAATCCGCTCTGTCTGAATCGAAGAGACGCCCAAACGACAGAAATTGGTCGGACCGGGCTGGTTGATGAAATGAACCGCGCCGGGTTCGATAATAACGCCGCGCTTCTCGGCAGCGGATGCGATGACCGACATGTCGCAATCCTGCGGACCTTTGATCCAGAGAGCGGTTCCGCCAGCCGTCAGATTCACGGTGAAGTCGGGTAGGTGCCGGGCAAGTGCTGTCACGGCAGCCGCGAGGCGCTCGCGATAGACGTTGCACAGACGCCGCAACAACGTGTCGTGATGACCATCGGCGAGAAACAGGGCCACAGCACGCTGATTGTTGGCAGCTGGATGGCGAATCATCAGGCGGCGCAGCGCACGCAGCTCGGCAACCAGCGGCTTAGGGGCTACCAGGAAGCCGATGCGTAAGCCCGGCGCTAGTGTCTTCGATAGACTAGAGATGAAGATGACGCGGCCATGTCGGTCGAGCGATTTCAGCGCCGGCTGTGACGAGCCGGCATGGGTAAGTTCGCTTTCATAATCGTCCTCGATGAGAAGGAAATCTTTTTCCGCCGCGCGTTCGAGCAAGGCGTGGCGCCTTTCCAGCGACATCGTGGCGGTGGTCGGAAATTGATGGCTCGGCGTCACGTAGACGTAGTCACAGCCATCGAGATGCGGGCCAACGATTAGGCCATGCTCGTCGACGGGCAATGGAACAAGGCGGCAATCGCGGAGGCCTGCGATGTTACGGGCATCTGTATAGCCGGGATCTTCGATACCGAAAGTCGTCTTATGATCGAAGAGCTGTGCAGAGAGTAGATAGAGCGCTTGTTGAGCACCGACCGTCACCAGGATCTCATCCGCGCCCACCCGCACGCCACGGCGCGGCAGCAGGCGCGTACGGATCTGCTCGATCAGCTGCGGGTCGTCCTCGGCGAAACGGTCATTAGCCCATTCTCTGACGGCGTTGACACTTAGCGCTTGCCGCGAGCATTCACGCCAAGCCGCCAGCGGAAAAAGAGTTTGATCGATTTGTCCGTAGATGAAAGGATAGGGGTGATCCTGCCAATTGGCAGGCTTCACGATATTTCGCTGCGCCGTCGGGCGGCATTTGAAACGAGTCGTCCAGTCGGGCTCATCGGCAGTGACCGCCACGTCGCGGCTCACCTCACCCCTTCGCATCACTTCCTTCGGCCGGGCAGCAAGGATGTCTGGATTGACGAAGAAGCCATTGCGTTCCTTGGCGATCAGGAAACCTTCTTCGGTGAGATCCTGATAGGCGAGCACCACAGTATTGCGGGCGATTTTCAAAGACTGCGCAAGAGCTCGGCAGGAGGGCAACGGGCTGCCGCCCGGTATTTGGCCGTCGAGGATGGCCGAGACCAGCATGCGCCTGAGTTGCGCCTGCAACGTGGTCGTGCGGTCGTTTTCCAAATGAAATAGGATTGCGCGACTGTCGTGGCCCACTGACTTGCCCCTGCTGGTCCCATCCGTCAGATCTAGAGGAGCCAGATCTGACTAAATCTGGCACCACGTCACCACAGGCTGGCCCCATTGGCAATCGAGTTCGCCGATGTACTCCCAAGTATGCTGTTGCCGCCGCCTCGTTCCGCGCTAACTTCTCTCGAGTGCCGCAGTTCTTCGCTCGGACCGGCGGCGTGCAGTCTCGTACCAGACCGCACCGACAACCGTGACAGCGATTAGGATCAGCGCTAGCGCGTTGATGCTGGGTGTGATGCCGCTACGCACCTTCGAGAACACATATACCGTAAGGGTATTCGATGTGCCGCGCGTGAATAGGGTCACATTGAAATTCTCGATCGACTGGAAGAAGGAGATGGCCGCCCCTGCTCCCAGCGCCGGTTTGAGATGCGGCAGGAGGATACGGCGCACGACCTGCGCATGGCTGGCGCCGAGATCCAGCGCTGCTTCCTCTAGCGCGACATCAAAACTCTGGAGTCGAGCCAGCACTAAAAGCATCACGAAAGCAGCGATGTAACTGACCTGGCCGAGCACTGACAGGTGCAGGCCGGACGGAATATCAGCCTTGATCCAGAATAAAAGCGTGGAAATGCCAATGACAGCGCCCGGCATTAAGATCGGCGCGACCATCAAGCCGTAAAGCGCGCCGCGTACTTTCCCGGAAATCGAGTTGATGAGGATCGCACCGGCGGTACCTAGCGGGACGGCGAGCGCTACCACGGCAAGCGCAACGATGACGGTGTTGGCGAGCGAGTTCCACATCACGCTGTCGTTGAAGAGATCCACGAACCAGCGCGTCGTCCAGCCCTTCCAAGGATAGATCGACGGCAGCCGGTTATCATTGAAGGCTGCGCCACCCATAATGACCAGCGGCATAAGAAGATAGAATAGAAAGGCAGCGAAATAGAGGTGGCCAAAAAGCCTGCGTGCCGGATTCATCACGCCCCCTATTTCGCGATATCGCTGAGCTTGACCTTGAACAGCCACATGACAAGCGTCACGACAACTGTGCAAAGCAAGATGTAGAGGAAGGAATAGGCAGCACCCGCGTTCCAATTCTGGCTTTCCAGCATCAGCGTCTGGATCGTTTCGGTGAACCAATTTGACTTGGTCGACGGCAACACCCGGGGGACCAGCAGCGAGCCAGCCGACAGCATGAATACCATCACGCAGCCCGACGCGATGCCGGGCTTGGCGTGCGGCAGGATCACGCGCCAATGGGTCTGCCACCATTTGGCACCGAGGTCTTCAGACGCCTCGATCTGATTGCTGTCGAGCGATTGGATCGAGCCATAGATCGGGAACAGCATGAAGAGCACATAGGTATAGACAAGGCCGATCACGATCGCGTCATAGGGAGTAACGACGCCGTTCAGCCAGCGCACACCCTGGTCAAGTATGCCGAGCCCGACCAGAGCTGCGTTGAGTGGACCCTGGAAAGCCAGGATGATGTACCAGGCAAAGGCGCGCAGCGCCTCCGACACCCAGAGCGGAATGAACAGTAGTAGGATGAGTGTCGGCAGCGACGCCGGCGATACGACCTTGGCGAGATAATAGGCAAGCGGGTAGCTGAGAAAGAACGTGGTCAGCGTTACCAGCGCAGAGAAGATCACGGTGTTGAAGAACGTAATCATGTGGATCGGCATGTGTACGGGGATGCCGATCAGCGTGTTGTCCACTGGATTTGCCGTGAATAGGCGGTAATTGTTGAGTGAATAGACGTCTTTCGGGCCGCCGATCTCCACCACCGGCAAATAGGGGCGGAACGATGCCTCGAAAAGCGTCAGATTCGGCAGAATCACCAGCGCCAGTAACCAGAACGCCGTGAGAAGAATGAAGATGCCGGTTAGCGTGGTGCCGTAACGGCGAACGAGATCCCGCATCGCCTCAGGCCTTTCTCGTTTCGTCCGGCAGGATGGCCGCGCGCTCCGGATCGAAGCGCATGTAGAGACGCGAGCCCCGTTCCGGCACCGTCGCCGAGCCATCATTGCGGACTTCGGCGATTAGGTGTGACCCCGACTCTGTTGTCGCTGAGACGGTGATGAAGTTACCCTCGAAAGCAACCTCGCCAATCGTCACTGGAATGACGTTCTCGCCGCCACTATCCGTGGTTAGCGTCATGTGTTCGGGTCGGATGTAAAGTTTCGCGGGCTCTGACGCCGCGCCCTCGACGAGCCTTGCCCGGAACGTGCCATTGGGCGTCACGTAACTTGCAAAGCCTCCAGCCGACTGCGCTATCTCGCCCTGAAGGATGTTCATTTCGCCCACGAAGCTCGCGACGAAACCATTCACTGGATTGTTGTAAATCTCGCGCGGGCCGGCAACCTGCTGCAGCACGCCTTGCGACATGACGCCGACGCGGTCCGACATGGCGAGCGCTTCGCCCTGGTCGTGCGTGATGTAGATGAAGGTAACCCCAGTGCGCTTCTGGATCGCGCGCAATTCTGCACGCATATGCTGGCGCAGCTTCAGGTCGAGCGCCGACAGCGGTTCGTCGAGCAGCATGACCTGGGGCTCGACGGCGAGCGCGCGGGCGATAGCGACGCGCTGCTTCTGGCCGCCGGAAAGCTGGCCGATCATCTTGTCGCCGGCACCTGGGAGATCGACCAAGCGCAGCAATTCCTCGGCCTTGGCGCGCCGCTTAGCTTTGTCCTCGCCACGAACCTCAAGCCCAAATGAGATGTTTTCCCACACCGGCATTAGCGGAAACAGTGCCAGATTCTGGAAGATGAGGGCCGTCGGCCGCTGGTTCGGGCGCTGACCGTGCGTATCCTTGCCGCCGATACGGATGACCCCCTCCGACGGGTTGGTAAAGCCAGAGATCATGCGCAGGATCGTCGTCTTTCCACAGCCCGAAGGTCCGAGAAACGAGAAGAACTCTCCCGGCTTGATAGAGACACTGACGTGATTAACAGCACGAAAACGACCGAAATCACAGCTCACATCGTCGAGCTCGACATCCGCGCTCATATGTATAGCCACCCCTCTGGGC
>CAYOYT010000111.1:0-7366 GCA_964408245.1 uncultured Dongia sp.
ATCGCCATCGTTATCGCCTTGACAGTGGCGATCCCCTACATCGAAACCGGCTTGGTACCGCGGCTTCCGACCGCATTTCTCGCCACGGGACTGATGATCCTCGCTGCCCTCAATCTAACCAGCGGCTTCATTCTCGATCACGTCACCCGCGGACGGCGCGAAATGCGCCATCTTTTCTATCTCAACCAACGTGGGCCGGGAGAACAGGGACAATAACGATTATCACGTGACGGCAGCGGGCGAACCAGATCTTTCTTTGCCGCATGTCCCGGTTAAGCAATCAATAATTTGGATATAGGTCAATGCATATCGTCGTTCTGGGAGCGGGCTTACTCGGTGTGACCGCGGCCTATTATCTCGCCAAAGAAGGTCATGAGGTCACAGTGATCGATCGCCGACCGGAACCGGCGCGAGAGACCAGCTTTGCCAATGCCGGATTGGTGACACCGGGCCATGCCAGCTCCTGGGCCGGCCCCAAGGCCCCGCTCATCCTCCTGAAATCATTGTGGCGAAAAGACACGTCCTTGCGCTATCGCCTGCGGCTCGATCCAAGGATGTGGCTGTGGAGCCTGCAATTCCTGCGCAATTGTACACTGGTACGCAACCGTCAGGCGACGCACGTGAAGGTAAAGCTGTGCACCTACAGCCAGGCCGAGACCTTACGTGTTGGGCGTGAAGAGGGCTTAGAATGGGACCGCGTCGCGAAGGGTGCTATCTATCTTTATAGCGACGCAGCAGCCTATCGTGCCGGCAAGGAAAATATGCGATTCCTGATAGATCAGGGTATCGAGATGAATTTCCTCGATCCTGACCAATTGGTGGCGCTGGAGCCAGGGCTGAGATACGCCAAGGACAAGCTGGCTGGCGGTATGCATACGCCAGGAGATGAATCGGGTGATGCGCGAAAATTTACATTGGGCCTCGCCGAACGTTGCAAGACCCTTGGCGTCACCTTCCGCTTTGCCGAAACCATCCAGAACATTGATGTGCAAGGTAAGCGCGTCACCAGCGTGACAACCGATAAAGGTCCGATCAGTGGCGATCAATATGTGTTGGCGCTCGGCTCCTACGCACCGCTGCTCTCGCGCAAGATCGGGTTCAATCTGCCCATCTTCCCGGTGAAGGGCTATTCTGTGACGCTTCCCATTGCCAATCCCGCCGAGGCACCCACGATCGGCGGCGTGCATGAGGAACATCTGGTAGCTTTCTCGCGTCTCGGCGACCGTCTACGCCTCACCGCAACCGCCGATTTCGCCGGCTACGACACCGAATTCGAGCCGGGCAATTTCGCCCATATGCTGCGCGTGGCGCGGGAACTGTTCCCCCAGGCCGCTCTCTTTGACCGGCCGGATTACTGGGCATGCCTACGGCCGATGACGCCTGATGGCCCGCCGATCATGGGTCCTTCGCCGATCTCCAATCTGTGGCTCAATGCTGGGCATGGCCATATGGGGTGGACCATGGCCTGCGGTTCGTCCCGGATCCTCGTTGACCATATGATGGGGCGACGGTCGGAAATCGACACTGAGCCCTTCTTGCTCAGTCGTTATTAAAAGCTACCCTCCCGCTTCATAGTCGGCATAGGCTGACCAGTCACGAGTTTGCTCGCGACAGCATCCGTCTGTCAGGGGGTGAACAGGGAGGTATACTGGCATCTCCCTTTCAATTTCAGGCGATGAGCCACGCCAAACCGGCATGGAGACATCGCCGATAGGAGGCTTATGATGGCGCCCGGCGGAAACGAAAGCAATTCCCTCTTGTTGTCAGAAGCACTGGGTTTCCGCTATGTGAGAGGGATAATGCCCAGCGACCAGAGGATCGCCACATGCCGATGATGCCATCCAGCCGATTTGCCGAGATTGTCCGCACCCTACAGGTCCTGGGAGTGGCGCTTGCTTTGGTTGTGGTCTTAAGCGCGGGCCCGGCGGCTTTGGCGCAGGAGAGCCAGAAGGTCGAAAGCAGCGCCAAGATCGACGCCATCTCCTATCAGCCGATCCCGCCGGGGGCGCATCTCGAGACCCAGCCGGACAGCGAGAGCCAGATGGACGACGATGCCTGGCGCCAGGTCGATACCGATCTTTCCGCGCGCGGTTATACCATCGGTGGCGGCAGTGCCTATGTGTTGACGTTGGCAACGCAGCTGACCGCGCGGATCAAATCCGACCAATCGGTGGCGGTGCTTACCGCCAAGAAAAGCGATCCGAAAAATGCCGCTCTATTCAGCACCGAAGGGAACACATTGCTCAACCCGAATGACCCCGTTAACACGACTGACCGGGTCTTCCGCGTCAATCTCAGCGTCTATGAACGGGCAAGCGGCCACTATATCTGGCGCGGCACGGTGGAGCGCGCCGATGCCGCCATCGACCCGGCGACCGCCATGCGCGAAATGCTGCCGGCCCTGCTGGACCATTTCGGCCAGACAGCAAATGGTGTCACCATACCGCTGGCGGAGTGACGTTGCTTCTCTCACCTAAAGCAGCAGGTGGGGACTAAAAATCTCAGCAATATGCCCGCTTTAGATCATAGGCCTCTTCATCGCTGAAAATTCGTTCCCCGCTATCGAAAGCGTCGATACGCGCAGTGATACGAAAATGGGTCGCGTGCGTCCCGATCGTCGTATGTCCAATCATCCGCGCTTCCCAATCCGGACCCTTGAGCATCTGTTCGTAAGTGATCTTGCAGGCATAGCTCAACGGATCATCCGGGCGGATGGAATAGACCTCAATCACCTTGCAATCCGATGTGACGCCGATGTCGGAGAAATGATAACCGCCCGCATCCTTGTGATTGATGAGCGTGACGGCGCCCGTCGCGATGTCGAGCCGCGCCTCGCGCCGTGACGACCCAGCGCGCGTAACATGACCGGGTGCGTGGGGCGCCTTCTCTGGTGGCGGAATATCGAAGGCCGGCTCCGTCAGACTCGTGGGGCGCACCGGCAATTCAAGATGGCAGCCATCGGTGAAGAGCGTCAGCGTTGCCGCTTCTGGCGCCGGCATCATCATCGGCCAATAACTGGTAGAAACGGCTATTCGCAGCTTATGCCCGGGCAAAAAGGCATGAGCGATATAATTGAGGGGAATGCGCGCGATGTAGCGCTGGCCCGGCACCAGATCTTGCGGGTGCGCCTGATCTTCTCTGTGATTGAGGCTAAAGACGCAAAACGTGACGCGCGTCGACGCACCATCGGGTGCCACATCGTTAAGCCTGACGGCGACACGCGCCACTGGTTTGTCGGTGGCAAAGGCGAGCTCAACCACCGGCGCTCCGAAAATCTCGCATCGTTCGGTTAGAGGTAAGCCGTCGAAACAGAGCGACATGCCGTCATCGGGCCGTTGGTCCGACGTGTAATCGCCATCGCTGCTACCGTAAGAGCACCACTCGACAGAGGTAAGCCCGCAAGTCTGCGGCGACTTTACACTGAGAGAAACCGCTGCCGGCGCATGGCCCAGCGTATGGCGGCCAAAACTGATCTTCTCTGTTTTAATATGGGGGCTTGGCCAGTCACTTTCGGCAATCCAGCGGCCAGGGCGCTCACGGGCGCATGGATCCGGCGCATAGGAATCGTTCATATAGACCAAGATCTTGGGATCTCGCGTGACACCGGTATCCTTGCCTTTCAGCCATTGATCCCACCAGCGCTGGGCCTCCTGCAAAAAGCCACTGGCTGGGCCCGGCAAGCCGTTATGCGGATAAGTATGGCCCCAAGGCCCCACCCAACCCTTGACCGGAGCCTTGATGTGCTGCACCAGGCGCGGCACAGCGTTGGAATAGCCATCCTCCCACCCACCGATCGCGAAGACGGCACATTTAATGGCGTCATAATTCTCGATCACCGACGCCTGGCGCCAATAAGTGTCGCGATTCTGGTGCGCGCCCCAGATCCGAAACGGGAATTTGTAGTGCTTAAGGCGTTGTCGCCACATGTCGCGCCAACGTGGACCGACAATCTCCGGATCTGGCGGCAGATTGGCATAGGCATACATCGCCGCGGCCCAGGAGAAATTGTCGTGCAGCAGAACGCCCTGCATGTAGTGGACGTCATCATTGTAGCGATCGTCCGAGGCGTCGACAGCGATGATGGCCTTCAAAGCTTCCGGCTGGCGCGCCGCCACCTGGAGGGCGTTGAAGCCGCCCCAGGAGATACCCATCATGCCGACTTTGCCACTGCACCAATCTTGCGCCGCGATCCAGGCGATGGCGGCAATGATGTCATCCTGCTCGGCCACCGTGTATTCGTCATCTGGCAGGCCTTCCGAGTCACCGGTGCCGCGCAGATCGATGCGCAGAACCGCATAGCCGTGCCCGGCCTGATAAGGATGCATCTCATCATCGCGAAACCGCAACCCGTCGCGCTTGCGATAAGGCACGCATTCGATGATGGCAGGAACTGGATCAGTATCGGCGCCATCCGCGATCCACATGCGCGCCGCGAGCTGCGGTCCATCCGGTAGCGGAATCCACATGTTCTCGATATGTCGGACTTTGTGCGGAAACTCACGGACGATACGCATGCTATTCCCTTCACAAAATGACATAAAGCAACAGCGGCAGCGTAACGAAGGACAATGCCGTGGTGATGACGACCATCGAGGCGATATCGGCCGGCTCGCGATTATAATACTGCGCGAAAAGATAATTAAAGACAGCGACTGGCATGGTGCTTTGAATCATCAATACGCCTGTTGCCAGTTCCGAAGTACCGACGAAATGGCCAATGGCGAACCCGACTGCAGCACCGCCGCCAAGACGCACAACGGAAAGCAGCAGATTGCGCGTCAATCGCGTCACGCGCAGCTGTGCCAGCGATACGCCTAGGGCCAACAGCATCAACGGTATCGTCACACCGCCCAGCAATTGCAGCGTGTTGCTAAGATAAGGCGGCAGCTGCCAGCCGAAAGAAAGAACGACCAGCGCGAAAACGATGGCATAGATAAGCGGCATCTTCAGGAGCCGCGCAATGCTGAAACTGCCCGAGGCGAGCGACATGCCGATGGTGAATTGTGCGGTGATGGAAATGGCGAAGAACACGACGGCGAAAGCAAGACCCTCATTGCCGAAGGCAAAAAGTGCCAGTGGCAAACCCATATTGCCGGTATTGGGAAAGATGAGAGCCGGTAGATAGGAATGATGGGGCAAGCGCATCAGACGCAACGTGACGATGCCCATGATGAGGAAGCCGGCAAAGCACAGCGCGGTGAGGCCAGCCATCTCAACCAGCGCTCCTGTTTCGAGCTGAATGCGCGTCAAGGCATCGGCTGCCAGCGCGGGCGTGCCAATATTGGTCACCAGTTGAGTGACGAAGCGGTTGTCGAAAGGGTTGCCTGACCGCGCCCAGATGAAACCAATCGCGGGTACCGCCAACACCGGTAGGATAATGGCGGTAAGCTGCTGCAGAAGATCCATGAAGTACCTCTGCGTCCAGTTCTAGCCGGAAAGGCGGAACGGCGTCTATTGCTGCATGGAGCGTTGATCGGCTAGAGTCCCGCCACTTTTGCAAAGGCCCATGCTGGCAGCGCAGAGATTGAGTATGAATCGGTTAGGGCAGACCGTTCGTTCAGAAAATCATCCGAGATTTGTGACCTTAAAATTGGGATCGGCGAAAACCATGAGCGCGCATCAAAAGGCAAACCAGATCGGCGGACATGCCGCTGTGGCATTGCTCGAAACCTACGGGGTCGATACCGTCTTCGGTATTCCAGGCGTTCATACGCTGGATCTCTATCGCGGGCTTGCCGATCGCAAGATGCGGCATATCGGCGTGCGTCATGAACAGGGTGCCGGTTTCATGGCAGACGGCTATGCGCGCGCGTCTGGAAAGCCTGGTGTCGCCTGTCTCATCACCGGCCCCGGCCTGATGAACGCAGCGACGCCGATCGGTCAGGCCTATTCCGATTCAGTGCCGATGCTGGTGATGTGCAGCGTCAATGCAAGCAGCGATCTTGGCAAGGGCCGCGGCCGCTTGCATGAGATCACCGATCAGCGCGCGGCCATCGCCCCGCTGACAGGCTTTGCGCGCACGGTAAAGAACGCAGCAGAACTGCCAAGCGCCGTCGCCGATGCCTTTAAGCTGTTCGAGACAGGGCGACCGCGCCCAGTGGTGCTGGAGTTCCCGCTCGACATGCTGAGCGCTACGGCAGAAATCGGTCAGCCGCAACGCCAAAAGGCATCACGGCCCAAGGCAAGTGCTGCCGATATCGCCTCGGCGATCGCCCTCATCGACCATGCCAAGGCACCCCTACTCATCGTCGGCGGCGGCACCGTGGATTACGCGGCCGAGGTCAAGGCATTCGTCGAGAAATCAGGCGTCCTCTGCGTCACCACGACGGCCGGCAAGGGTGTTCTCCCCGATAGCCATCCTCAATCGCTGGGATCGACGCTGGTACTAAAAGCCATGCAGAAGCTGCTTGGCGATGCCGATCTCGTGATCGCCATTGGCACAGAAATGGCTGAGACCGATTCCTGGGTCGACCGGCTGACGATCAATGGCAAGCTCATCCGCATCGATCTCGACGAGGCGACGCTAAGGCGCGATTACACGCCGACCATCGGCATGCTCGCGGATGCTGGACCCACGCTTAAAGCGCTGACTGAGGGTATCAAAGCCGGCCGCAAGCCAGATTCTGCCACAGCCGACGAATTACGCAGCACGGTTCGCCAGAATTTGACCCTTGTGCAACAGAAGCATGTGAAGGTACTGGACACGGTGCGCGCAGCGCTCGCCGCTGACGCGATCATCGTCACCGACATGACACAAATTGCCTACACCGCCAACTTCCTCTTCCCCATGGAGCGGTCGCGCTGTTGGTTCCACCCTTGCGGTTTCGGGACCCTCGGCTATGCCCTGCCGGCAGCGATCGGCGCCAAGATCGCCTGCCCAGAACGGCAGGTGATTGCGGTCGCCGGCGATGGTGGCTTCATGTTCACGATGCAGGATCTGGGAACGGCGGTTGAGCAGAAGCTGGGTCTGCCTATTTTAGTTTGGAACAATGATGCTTTCGGCCAGATCGCCAAGGACATGATTGAGCTCGATATCGCGGAACTTGGCGTAAAGCCCAAGAACCCGGACTACCAGGCCCTTGCTCACGCGTTTCATGCACGCGCGGTAAAGCCCACAAGCCTTGCCGAACTCAAAGGCGCCATCGAAACGGCGTTCACCGCAGACGGGCCGACGTTGATCGAGGTGCATGAGCAAGCGACATATCTGACGTAAGGGCGGGCTTTTTTCGGCACCCCGGATCAGCGGTTACCTGGCCCCGCCCGGCAATTCTTTCCCAATCCCAAATAGGGAACGCTGAGCGGTATCTACTTGTTATGACTCAAGAAGCGGCCATCGACACAACGACTCGTTTGAATGGTTAAGCAG
>CAYOYT010000112.1:0-7363 GCA_964408245.1 uncultured Dongia sp.
CCCACAGATCGATCACCACCTCGATCCGTATACCGCGGTCGACGTCGTAATTAGGTGCCATCAGGATATAGCCGAGTGCCTGCCCGTCACGCTCGGCGATTAGCCCGCGGAAAGCCGGATGGGGACCAAAACCGTCGGTGAGATATTTTTCCGCCGTGAAGTTATGCTGCCAGGAATCGCCGAGACCGATGAGATAGGCCCCGAACTCCCGTACCATTTCCTGCACGATATGGGCATCGGCCGCTTTAAGCGCCCGAATCGTCAAGTTCAGCGCCGGGTTCATACGCATTCCTCTGCTCGATCCGCTTTGCGCGTTCGTTCGGTTTATGGATGGGCAGCCGCCGCGAAACTGGCGGCACCGCCGGAAATACGAGTGACAGCATGCCCGCTGCCAGCGAAAATATCATGTGCCAGCAGATTTGTATCTTCCTGCCACCGAGCCACGGCGGCGCAATGGTCACCGACATTGTCACCCTGGCATAGGAAGGGATTACCCGCTATGTCGATACCGACCACACGCCCCGGCAGGGGGCGCAACGTTAGGCCGGCCGGGGGCGCGGCAAGATCGGCGAAGGCTTTCTGCGGCGCGGCGACAAGATCAAGCAAGAGCGACGGCAAGCGATACATCGGCAGACTGCCGACCGGTAGCGGCCCTTGGCGGCCGTCGATGACAATGAGCGGCGTTTGTGTCGAACGCGCTTGGATTTGTGGTGAGATATTATCCTCGGCGCCGCCCATGAAGCCGGATTCAGCATAGCCAGCGAGATTCTGCCCCAGCAGCGGCAGATGATCGCCAAAGACGACAATGACCGAATCCGGATCGTCACGCTGCCAGCGTTCGATCGCATCCATCATCTCACGCGATTTCCAATGCACGACGCTGATATAGCGATTCACGTCTTCGACATGGCTAGCCGCCTCCGCCATCAGCGGGCGCTTCGCATCAACGTCATACATCCAGTGACCGTAGTAAGTGACGGTATAATCGAACACCGGACGGCCGTCATCACTTGCCTGAAGCTTTTCTGCCACCTGTCGGTGCAGTGAAGCGTCGGAGAGGAAGATCGATGTCATATCGTCTTGCACGAAATCGCCGATCGACCAAAACGTCTCGAAGCCAAGACGGTTGTAACTGACCTGCCGATTCCAAAAGCTTGGAATATTGGGATGCGACGCCACAGTGCGATAACCTGCCGCGGCCAACACCCGCGGTAGGCAGGGCAAATTGCCCTGCATGGGCTGTTCAAAACGCACGGCGCCCTGGGCCAGCGGAAAGCCGCACAAAACTTCGAATTCGGCATTGGCCGTCTGCCCGCCGAAAGCCGGCGACATCGCGGTAGACCATCCCGCCGCCTGCCATAATTTTAGGAAACGCGGATCAAGCGGCGATTGCTTGAGGCCAGCGGCGGTCAGGGGTCCCGGATCCCAGAAACTTTCTTCCAGCACGATATGAAGATTACGGCGACGCCCATCGGATGTTGTGCGGATGGGTGCGGAAAGATCAGCCGCGGTAAGACGCCGGTCAATCGCTGCCGCGACTTTGTCCGCCGATGGCGCTGGGGTCGTCAATGCCGCCACGCGCACCAATTCCTGCAACACATGGATGGTGCCGCCGCGCCAGACATAATTCTCGCGCTGATCCCATGGCTTGTCGCCCCAGAAATGATCCATCCGTTCGATCAGATCGATGGAGCCGGCACCTGCACTCAGAAACAGGCCGATCGCCGCGGCGAGGATCGATTGGCGCAGGCGGCCATGAAAGCGCAGATTACCAAAGAAAAGAACCAGGATGAGGAGGGCGGGAATGCCAGCCAGCACCCAGCCGAGTGGCCCCATCAACTTGATGAAAGCATCAAGACTGTAGATATCTTCCGGCATTAAGGGACGGCCCGTCATAGCACTCTTCGCCGCACTTCCCACATACAGCGTGCCAATGAGGAGCGATTGCAACACGAGAAACAGGCTCGTCCACCGCGACAGAGCGAAGAGCAGCAGAGAGAGCGTAAGCAGCACCATGAAATCAGCCGGAATACGTCGCGTGACGATAGCGACGTTAAAGAAATGGGACGAGATGCCATAAGCAAGTACATAAAGAATCGTGGTCGACAGTACCGGCAGCAGCCAGGGATAACGCTTTATCATTTTGAATGGGGTTACTTCAGGCTAGCCGCGACCGGATGGCGGTGCCGGTCAAGAAGCCCCCGCGCGTAACCTTTGCCATCGAAGATATCGCGCGCCACCAACTTTACGTCATCGAGCCAATCGCGCACCGTACCGCAATCGCCGTGCACCTGCCCGGGATTGCACAAAAAGGACTTCGCATCTTCATCGTATCCAATGACCGTGTCGGGCACGGGTCGAATGATGAGATGTTTGGGCGGCGGCACCAACGCACCGATATTCGGCACGTCGAGGCCCAGTCGGTCGAGCACCAGCTGGTTAAGTCGATAGAGCGGTTGGCTGCCGAGCTTCAAGGGCCCCTTCTCACCATCGATGACGATGAGCGGCGTGGTGCGTGAGCGAACGTACATCTCTGGCGAAAAATCGCCCCAGCCACCAACAAAGAAACCGTTATTCTTATACTCACCCCAATTGTAGCCAAGATTAGGCAGGTGATCGCCGAATGCAATGATGAGCGCGGTTGGATCCTCGCGTTGCAGCCGTTCGATTTCATCCATAAGTTCAATCGATTTGTAATGCATCGCCGTGGCGTATTGGCCAAGCTCGGTCTGTTCCGGATTGACCGGGATCACCGCCGGTCGTGCCGGCACCATATCGTAATTCCAGTGACCGTAGAGGGTCACAATAAAATCCAGTACGGGCCGTCGATCGATATCGTTCTTGAGCTTCTCATCCACCTGACGATAAAGCGAGCGATCTGAGAGCATCCAAACGATCATGTCGTCGAGCTTGAAATCGCTTTGCGACCAGAAGGTCTCGAAACCGAGGCGACGATAGGCGTTGATGCGGTTCCAAAAGCCAGGCGCGTTAGGATGGGAGGCGACGGTGCGATAGCCCTGACTTGCCAGCAACTCCGGTAGGCAGGGCGCTGTGTTGAAGCCCTGCTCGAATTTGACCGCCCAGCTATCGACGGGGAAACCGCAGAGCAGTTCGAATTCTGCATTGGCCGTGCCGCCACTGAAGGTCGGCGACATTGCGGTCGAGCGCCCGGTCTTGTCCCAGAGCGTTAGGAAGCGCCGATCGAGAATCGGCTTACCATTGGTGGCTGTCGGATGATCTTTAGGCAGGAGCGGCGTTGGGTCCCAAAAGCTTTCCAGCAACAGGATATGAACGTTGCGTTGTAGCGCACCGAGCGTAGGTGGGAAAGAAACGGGTCGCATTGCGGTGTCATGGTCCGGCAATACCAGCGCGTCGTCGCCTACATTGGTAAGGCCCGCCTTGTCATTGCCCGCCTTGTCATTGAGCCGGTCGAGCGCGGCAGCCACTTCAATCTCGGTCGGCGCGGGTTTGCGCGTCGCATAGGCGCGCAAGGTCTCGTGCAGAATATGGAAGGTTGGGCCACGCATGGTAAAATTGTCGCGCTGATCCCAGGGATGATTGCCGACGATGATATCGGCGGCACGTAAGCTCGCGCTCCCAAAGAGGCCACATCCTACTGGCACCACGATGAGTGCTGCGAGCGAGGCCTGAGCAAGGCCGCGATCAGGCCAAGTGGCAGCACCACCACAATCCAACCCAGCCAACCCATGATTCGCACCAGCGCCACCACGCTATAAACATCGTCCGGCATGACCGGCCGCCCAAGCATGGCGATCTTGGCGCTGGAACCGACGAAGAACGCACCCATGAGAAGTGCCATCAGGGCCGTGAAGGCCCAAACGTGGCGCGAAAAATTGAGAATGAGGCGACTGAGGATTAGAAGGAGCAGCAGATCGACAAGCGCGCGATGCGGTTGCACCCAAACATCGAAGATAAGGCCAGAGACGAGATAGCTAGAAAGATAGCAACCGCCAACCACCAATATTGGCAACCGCCAGCAGACTAAAGTCCCCGCCATGAGGCGGTGCCAATCGATCTTACCGCCCATCATATCCGAACCGGCTGCTGGAAAGAGATACATCGCCCGTTGAGGCGGGCGTTTTCTATCCCAGTTTAACAAAAGAGTCTCGATTTTGCGCTGGCGACGGTAACAAAACCACGTGATCGGCGGGCAAATTTTCTGACGCTCAAAATGCGCTAGCGGCACTCGGCGATTTCTGCATAAAGATTAAGAATAACAATATATTACATTGCTAATCGGCAATTTGGATCGGTAACGTGAGCTGCGTCACAATTGCCTCTGAAGTCGGGCGTAGCATGCGCAGCTTATCCAGCATATAAGGGATTGCCTTACTTTGATGGTCACTATGACTGCCCGCGACCTCGATCCTCGCGATCTTATTCGCTCAATCCTTTTATGGGCGCTGTTGATCCCGCTGGCCCTTCTCGCCTTCATTGGCGCGCAGATCACTCAGCACGACTGGGTCGACAGCGTGAACGCTATTGTCTATGCGTTCGGCGCAATACTGTCTTTGACGCTCGCCCGCCAGGCCAAAGCCGCGGCGCACTCGGCCCAAACGCCTCAGGCTACTGATCAGACAGATCCATTCGGCCGCTTATTCTGGATGTTTTCGGCGATTTTTTGCATCACTCTCGTTGTTTCGGAGCTGAGCGGAGATGTGATGGATCATTTTGAGACCGCAATCTCACCAGCCTGGATCGGCGATTGCGCCTGCTGGATCGTGGCAATCACCTTCATCTCAGTGGTAGCACGAGTGCGCACGCGCCAAGTGACTCACGCCACGCGTACCCAGACGCCGATCCTACCGATTCTGGTCATAGCGCTGGCCTTGCAGAGCATCGCAGTTGGCTTCGACATCAGCGAGATGTATCTGCGGCAGCATGTCGATATTTTGCCCGCGACCTACGATAATCTCACCGATCTGCTCCAATTTGTTTTCTTGCAACTCTATCTGTTGGCCTTCATCGGCCTCGCTGCAGAAATTTCGGCACGTTATGCATTGCGCAGTCAAATTACCGCTGTGGAAACGATGATCGATCCGGCGGCGACCCTGCGCGCGGCGCAACTGGCCTTCACAACGGCCGCCTTCAGCTCACAAAAATTCAGTCGGCGCCGCTTGCAGCGCGCCGTTCTTGGTCTCTTCTTCGGCAACGGCATCGGCGGCATCGGCGCTGGTATCGCCATCACGCGCCAGCTCGGTCCGAGCATTCGCCGGCGCACAGGCAAATCCGCTCTGCGTCAGTTCGTTGAGCAGATGCGCTTCATGTGGAAGTTCGGTCTGGCGCCGAAGACCTATTACCAATTCGAGTTGTTCGATCCCGCTCTGGCATTGGGCGCCGGTCAGTACCTGCAACGCAATGAGACCAAGGCAGCAGCCTATAAGATCATGCATAAGCCGACCGGCCATCGCTTGAGCGAGAAGCTCGACTTTTATAACCGCTGCCGCCAGCTTGGCCTCCCAGCGACGCCGGTCGTCTTCGCCGCGGCCGACGGCGCGCCTGACCCAGAATTTGCGGAACTCACTGAGCTGCCCCCCGTCGACTTGTTCATTAAGCCAAGAAAAGGCAGCGGTGGTCGCGGTGCGATCAAATGGCAATATGCTGAAGGTATCTTTATCGCCAAGGACGGGCGGCACATGTCACCCACAGCGCTACGCCAAGCCTTGGTCGAGCAATCGACCGAGGTCAACATGCTGGTACAGGAAACGCTTTCCAATCACATCGACCTAGCCGACGTGAATTGTGGGACGCTCACCACCATTCGCATTGTCACCTGCCGCAATGAAAACGGGGCTTATGAGGTAACCAACGCCGCCTTTCGCATGCCGCGGGTTTCCGGATCGGCAGTCGATAATTTCCATGCCGGCGGCATCGCCTCGGCTGTTGATATCGTGACCGGCCGCTTAGGCCCCGCCACGGACCTTGGCCTTTCACCTCATTCAGGCTGGTTCACCACGCATCCGATCACGGGGGCCGCAATCGACGGCCGCCAGCTCCCGCTGTGGCGGGAAGCGTGCGATCTGGTGGAGCGCGCGCATCCGCATTTTAGCGATTTCGCCGTGATCGGCTGGGACATAGCCATTTTGCAAGACGGCCCCTGCATCATCGAAGCCAATGGCGCGCCAGATCTCGACATTATCCAGCGCACCTTGCGCGCGCCCCTTGGCGATGCGCGCCTCGGTAAACTGATAGCCTGGCATGTGCAGCGCGATCTGCGCAGTGCGCTTCTGCGGTAACCTAGGACTGCCAGGGTGTGGGAGTGGTTCGAATCGATCTGGTCTACCGGCCTATCCCCGGCCGTATTTCTGCAATCGTAGGCGCAGAGCGTTGAGCTTGATGAAGCCCTGCGCGTCGCGCTGGTCGTAAGCACCGGCGTCGTCCTCGAACGTGACGTGTTTCAGGGAGTAAAGCGATTTCTCGGATTTGCGGCCAACCACACTGGCATTGCCCTTGTAGAGTTTCAACCGAACACTGCCCTCGACATGTTCCTGACTTTTGTCGATCAGAGCCTGCAGCATTTCGCGCTCGGGACTGAACCAGAAACCGTTATAGATCAGTTCTGCATAGCGCGGCATCATTTCGTCCTTCAAATGTGCCGCGCCCCGGTCGAGTGTGATGCTCTCGATGCCGCGATGCGCGGCGTGAAGGATCGTGCCACCCGGCGTCTCATAGACACCGCGCGACTTCATGCCGACAAAACGGTTCTCAACCAAATCCAGGCGGCCGATACCGTTCGCTTTGCCAAGCGCATTCAATTTAGTGAGCAAGGTCGCCGGCGACATCTTTTCACCGTCGATCGAAACGGCATCCCCCTTCGCGAAGCCGATCTCAATATACGTCGCCTTGTCGGGTGCCGCTTCCGGCGAGATGGTACGCTGATAGACCATTTCCTCCGGCTCCTGCCACGGATCCTCCAGCACCTTGCCCTCCGAGGACGAGTGCAACAGATTGGCATCAACCGAGAATGGCGCTTCGCCGCGCTTATCCTTGGCTACCGGGATCTGGTTCTTCTCGGCATATTCGATGAGCTTGGTGCGCGATGTCAGAGTCCATTCGCGCCAGGGTGCAATCACCTTGATTTCCGGGTTGAGTGCATAATACCCAATCTCGAAACGTACCTGGTCATTGCCCTTACCGGTGGCACCATGGGCCACGGCATCGGCACCGGTCAACTTCGCGATCTCAATCTGGCGCTTGGCGATGAGTGGGCGTGCGATCGAGGTGCCAAGCAGATACTGGCCCTCATAGAGCGCATTGGCGCGGAACATCGGGAAGACGAAATCGCGGGTGAATTCTTCTCTGAGATCCTCGATGAAGATTTCCTTGATGCCCAGCATCTCGG